>JALHSY010000169.1 GCA_022865455.1 Candidatus Bathyarchaeota archaeon | reverse complement strand
GGGGACAGGATCCAGCGGTGGCTTTGTCGTAACTGCGGATTCAGGTTTTCCGACTCTGATGATATTGAGAGGGCGTTGAGTGCGTTTGAAAGAGTTGAGAGAGTTGATACCAAAGCAGTAAAAGGCAGGGGCGACAAAGCTTTTGAGTGCCAAATATGCGTCGAGGAGACGAAAAACTTGGCTGCAACAGAATTAAAGACTGTTGCGGGGGAAATAGGAAAACAGCAGCAAGGAACAATCCTAGACTACGCATGGAAACTGAAGAAACGCGGACTAGCTGAAAGCACAATAAGAAACCGAACCCGAGCTCTTACTCGTTTAGTCGAGATGGGTGCAGACCTAAGCAATCCTGACACGGTAGAAACCATATTGGCAACTGAACCCTTAACCGCTGCAAGCAAAACCATGTATGTCGAAAGCTATCATAGTTTTGGTAAGACTTTCAACATTGCATGGACACGTATAAAAGTCAGGTATGAACCGAAACAACCTTTCGTTCCCTTAGAAACAGAGTTAGATCAGCTCATAGCTCGTTGCGGCAGAAGATTGGCAGCTTATCTCCAAGTGTTAAAGGGCACAGGCGCCAGAGCAGGTGAAGCATGCAAGCTCCAATGGATAGACATAGACGACCAAAACTGCACAATACGCATAAACAATCCAGAGAAAGGCTCACGATCCAGAACGGTAAAGGTGACACCTAAGACAATAGCGATGATTAAGGCTCTGCCAAACAAATATGGCGACCACATTTTCAATCAGAAAAGCGACGCTTTAGCAGATTCCTTCAGAAGAAAAAGAAACGAATTAGCAGAAAAACTCCAGAACCCAAGATTCAGAAACATTCACTTCCACAGCTTTAGACATTGGAAGGCAACTATGGAGTATGCACGGACACGAGACATTCTCTACGTTAAACAAATCTTGGGACACCGGAGCCTTGAAAACACTCAAATCTACACGCATCTGATAGAGTTTAGAAGTGAAGACTACCACATAGCACACGCCAAAAGCTTAGAGGAAGAGGACAAGCTTCTGCAAACAGGGTTTGAGTTTGTCCGTTACAGCGAAAAAGACCAAGTGGCAATATACCGGAAGAGGAAATAGCAGCGATGAAAAACTATGTTTTTGCTGAAAAAATACTGTTTTCAAATAAAAACCATGCTGATTTTTACAGAATCAAAGCTAATCCACTAACGGCAAGCCCACATTCAGAGTCTATCTTACGATGCTTGAGGTTATCGAGAGTTCCGCGCCTGGCACCACGCGAATCCACCAATCCAATGCCTGAAAAGAATCGTTGTAGTAAACTACGAGCCTCGCAACAGAGCCTACTGAAGCGTCTGCTGGAACGGTTCCTTCCCAAGTCAAGGTCTGCCTGTCACATGAACCAAGCGTCAACTTCTGCGCCGTTCCAGTCCATGTCCATTTTTCGCCTTCGAAGGCTATGTTGACCGACCAAGTGTCCTCAGTTGTGCCAGTGTTCTTGAACGTGATTTCCACCACGAAATTCTCCTTTGGTTTCTTGTCAACAACACCGCTACAAGAGGGCAAATAAGCTGACAACGAATTGTTTGAGCCCACGCTTGAAATGCCAGTCATCATGATTAACGCAGTTACTGCAAAGGCTAACACTATAGATTTCTTCATAATTCTCGCCTCTCCTACCTAGAACTAGTGGAACCCGCGTGCTTTATCCGTTCTGTAAGATACTTCTATAAGATAATAACACACGCCTCTCACGGCCCTTTCCTTCCCAAGAAATCGTAGACGTACCTGCGACTCGACAGCTGAAAAACTTCAATCTGAAACATCTTTAGCCAGCGTCTCTCAGGAGTTCAATCTAAATATAGGGGCTAGTGACTCCTGAGACCTGTCCGCTTTCACGCTTGTCCGCAGTGGAAATCTGGAAGGTGAAAGTTGCTGCATGTGTAAGCATCAAGAAGAGACTTACGGAGTGAGTCTAAACTTGTCTCGCGGATAAAGTGCGACCTCTCGGATGTTCTTCTTCCCAGTAAGCATCATCGTCAGTCTTTCCAAACCTATGGCCCAGCCCGCGTGCGGCGGCATCCCGTAATCGAAAGCCTGAAGATGATACTTGAACGACTCCGGGTTCAGCTCCTTCTCCTTCAACCGTTTCTTCAGAAGCTCTTTAGATGCAATTCTTGTTCCGCCGGAAACCAGCTCCACCCAACGCCACATCAAATCGAAACCCTCGCACAGGTCAGGATTGTCGTTGCGCGGCTGAATGTAGAAAGCTCTGGAACTGGTGGGCCAGTCAGTGATGTAATAGAAGTATGGATGGACTTTGCCCAAGGTTCTCAAGGCCGGCGTGGGTATGTCTTCGCCCCATGGAACTTCAACGCCCTCACGCTTCAGATCACTTAACACTTCATCATACTTGAGACGTTTGAAGGGGATTTCAGGCACTTTCACGCTGTATTTCAATGCAGCCAATTCTTTTTGGCATCTTTCGTTAACAACTTTGCAGACGTATTGCATGAGCTGCTCAAGCAGCTGCATCACGTCGTCAGCATTGGCAAAGGCTTGCTCAATGTCGATTGAGACAAATTCGCTCAAGTGGTGCCGTGTGTGCGACTCTTCAGCTCTGAAAAAGGGCCCGATCTCAAAGACTTGTTCGAGACTCATTACGAGTTGTTCCTTGTACAGTTGCGGACTCTGTGCCAAGAAGGCTTTTCGTTCGAAATAATCAACAGAAAAGAGCTCAGCTCCGCCTTCAGTTGCTGACGCGATCATGCGTGGCGTGTGCACTTCTAGGAAACCTCTTTCAAACAGATAATTCCGTATTGCCTCTACGGCTATGTGTTGAATTTTGAAAACTGATACGTTCCCTTCGCTGCAGAGGTCCAGCGCCCGAGCGTCTAAACGAGCTTCTAGGTTCGCAGGCGTTTTTCCAGTTATGTCTATTGGCAAGGACAAACCAGCTGCGCTGAAGATACGAATCTCGTTCGGAATCACTTCGATGCCTCTAGGAGTCATAGTGGTCTTCTTCACAACGCCCTTCACACCTATGCTGTACCGCTTCTGCAAAGCATCTGACTTCGACAGAACTTCGTTGCTTGCCTTTTTCCGCAAGACTGTGATCTGAACCGTGCCTTCTCGGTCCTGCAAGATGACAAAACGTATTGCTCCCAAGTCTCGGATTTCTTGAACCCAGCCGAAAAGTGTGACTTCCTTGCCGTCCATCTCAGGTTTAACGTCTACGGAATAATGCGTTCTACGCCAGTGGCCAATTGAATCTAGCTCCATAGGTTCACCTTCACGCCTAGTCCGAGAACTCCACACGCAACGTTATGTTGCGAACCTTGCCTGCAATCTCCTTTAAAGCCTTTACATCAAAAGGCGGCTGCATCCCACGTCTCTTTCTCAAAATGACCCGGGTTTCAGTCGTTCCATCAGGCAGCCAAATCGTGTTAATAGTCACAATGCTCAAGGGCGCAAACAAATCCTCCAAAAACTTTCTGTCGTCTACCCCGTTCTCAAGAACACGAACACGTTTGCCAGTTTCCTCACCCAAAGCCTTAACGATCTTGCCACCATACACAAGAAGACGCGACACATCTCCAGGCCCAACGATTACCGCCAAGGTTTTGCCAACTTCAACAGCGTTGTGAAAATAGACGTTTTGAAGAGAAGGATATTTCTGTTCCAGAGACAACAACAGCCGAGCGATTTTCAGGTCGGCCTCACTTACTTCTCCAGACTCTACTTTAGCTGAACACTTTTGACACAGTATGCCGCTCTTTAGACAGAAACTACACAGTGCCGTTTTCACCTATAAAATGGCCCTCCGCGAGTAAAGGAGGGGCGGCGGAGCATTGGTAACTTTGGGGAAACGCTATTCTAGCGTTCCAGTGTTATCTCGATTGTGCTTACGTTTGTTGGCGAGCCACCCTCTTCTCTGGGTGCCATCTGCTGCGTTCCGATGCCAACTCTTTTGACCTTGGTGTCTGGTAAGAATCGGCGCCTGACGACCTCGACTATGTCGACTGCTCGGCTTATGGATCGCCCTCGTGCCTTAACATTTACTTCTTTTGCTCCGCCGTGAAAGAGGGTTATGCATGCCAGTACATAGTTCATTACTGGCTTGTTTCCGACCAACACTGAATTGCTTTCTGACATTTTGTCCGCCTCACTCCTAGCTTTCATTTTTCTATAGTGCGATAACCAATTTTTGTCGAGAAATAAATACATTGTGGTTTTAGGCTCTGTTTAACAAAAAACAGCGGCTAGAAATCATTCATTCGCTACATTTCAGCTTGCCAAACTTTTAAATAAGCCTCACTATTGTAAAGATTGGACTTGACAAAATACTACGCAGAAGATGATAGTTTGGAAACGCTTACGAGACGCTCGCTTCAGCTGTTGAGGATACTTTACGAAAAAGGCAAATCAACAACCACGTTCACTCTGCACGTCAAGCAGGACGAGCTGGCAACGCAGCTAGGGATAAGCAGACAGGCGTTGAATGTTCATCTGCGAAAGCTTAGAGATCTGAACCTAGTGCGTACGGGCAGAGGTTTCATAGACGTCACAGAAAAGGGAATGAACTCGCTTGGAGTGTCCTCTGCTCCAGCTTTCATACTGATCAAAGTGTCTCCCACAAAAAGGATTTACGTTTACGAAAGGCTCGGCGAGCTCACAGTCCAGAGAGCCTTCAGGATAGCAGGCGATGTTGACGCGCTCATAATTGTTGAAAGGGAAAAACTTGACGAAGTGTTAAAAAAGCTGTATTCGATTGACGGTATACAAGACACAAGGTCATACGTTACTATAGAAACAATAAAATGAGGTGGAGACAGCTTTGAAACTCTTTGAATATGAAGCGAAGACAATACTCGCGAAATACGGAATCCCGACACCGCAAGGCGGACTGGCAACAAGCGCAAGCCAAGCCATGGAAGTCGCGAGCAAACTGAAACCGCCTGTCGTTGTTAAGGCACAAGTCCTTGTTGCAGGAAGAGGAAAAGCAGGCGGAATACTTTTTGCCAGCTCGGCTGAGGAAGCGGAAACCGTCGCAAACAAACTGCTGAACATGCAGATAAAGGGCATACCTGTCAAAAGCGTATGGATCGAAGAGAAGATACAGATAAAAAAAGAACTCTACTTCGGCATAACAACTGACAGATTCAACCAAAGCTACGTGGCAATCGCTTCTGCGGTTGGCGGAATGGAAATAGAGGAAATAGCTGCAAAGACTCCTGAGAAAGTCATTAAGCTTCTGATCAATCCTGAATATGGGTTCCGCTCATTCCACGCCAGACTGATGGCCACAAAGATGGGTTACGCTGGAAACCAGATTTCAGAGCTTGGGAGGGTACTTGAAAGATTGTACTGCGTAGGCATGGATTGTGATGCAGAACTGATCGAAATGAATCCCTTGGTGGAGACTGCTGACGGAAAATTTGCCGCAGCAGACGCCCGCATAATAATAGACGACAACGCCCTGTTCCGCCATCAAGAATTCAAGAAGAGGCTGCTGGAAGGTGAAAGTGAACTAAGCCCACAAGAGCTGGAAGCGATGAGAAACGACTTGGCCTACGTTAAACTCGACGGCAACATAGGAGTCATAGGCAACGGAGCAGGCCTCGTAATGGCAACACTGGACACACTCCAATACTATGGCGGAAAACCAGCGAACTTCTTGGACGTCGGCGGCGGCGCGCCCTCAGAAAAGACGGTCTTGGCCTTGAAGATAGTGCTTTCCGACCCGAATGTTAGAGCGCTTTTCATAAACATTCTAGGCGGAATCACCCGCTGCGACGAAGTTGCACGAGGAATCTTGGAAGCAAAAGAAAGAGTCGGAGTCACAAAACCTATGGTGATAAGACTCGTAGGTACAAACGAGGAAGAAGGAAAGAGAATACTGACAGACGCTGGAATACACGTGTTGGAAAGCATGGAAGAAGCAGCGCAGCGAGTCGTTGAAATCTCAAAACAAGGAGGCAAGTGAGCTTGGGAATAATAATAGACAAGAACACGCGAGCAATCGTTCAAGGCATAACTGGAACACAGGGAAGCTTTCATACGAAGCTCATGCTGGAATACGGGACAAAAATCGTCGCAGGCATAACCCCTGGGAAAGGCGGAACAGAAATCCATGGCGTGCCGATTTATGACACAGTTGAAGAAGCTCAGCAAAAAAGCTCGGCAGATGCCTCGATAATCTTCGTGCCAGCAGCATTCGCTGCAGACGCAGCCTTGGAAGCTTTGGAAAATGGCATCAAAAAAGTCGTAATAATAACAGAACACATCCCGATAAAAGACGCCGTTGGTTTGATGGCAATCGCAAAGCAAGCCAAAGCAACGATAGTCGGCCCCAACACCCCTGGAATAGTAACTCCTGACGAATGCAAGCTTGGAATAATGCCTGCTCACATCTTCAAGTCAGGTGGCGTAGGCATGGTCTCACGAAGCGGAACACTGACTTACGAGATAGCGGCGGGAATGACCAGAAACAGTCTTGGGCAATCAACGTGCTTGGGTTTGGGAGGGGACCCGATAACAGGCCTGAACTTCATAGATACTCTGAAAATGTTCGCCAGCGACCACCAGACAAAAGCCGTTGTCTTGATAGGAGAGATCGGCGGCAACTTGGAAGAACTAGCAGCAAAATACATTGCAGACCAAAAATACCCTAAGCCAGTCGTGGCATTCATCGCTGGACGTTCTGCCCCATCTGGGAAACGGATGGGCCACGCAGGCGCAATAGTGACGGGCAAGGCTGGAACAGCCGAAAGCAAGATTGAGGCTTTCAGAAAAGCAGGAGTCAGTGTGGCTGGAAAACCCAATGACGTAAGTGACTTGCTGACGAAACTTATCTAGAAAGATGTTGTATTTTCTCGGCTCAACCGTTCGGTGTAAGACACAAAGGTACACGCAAGGCAGGAGCCATTTTTTGGCGACTGCAAAAAGTATATTTGACAGCGGGCCATCTGAGTTCTAGCCATCAAAGAGGGATTGGCAAGATGCCTATATTAGACCCGTTAAAGAAAGCAATCGCTCAGAAGCACAGACTTCACATGAAGATCTGCAGAGAATGCGGTGCGAGAAACGCTGCAACTGCAGTAAAATGTAGAAAGTGCCGAAGCAAGAGCCTGCGCTGGAAGAAAAGAGAAATCGTAAAGTAGCCTTTCTTGTGTCTAAAGCGTCTTAAGCAGCGTTTTAATGTTGAAGATTGTGTTGGCACAGCCGTTCTTTATCAGCGGAACCGATTGACCAACTACTTTCATACCCTTCAGCATTTTCCCGCTCAGCTTGGTCTCCTCGCCGCAAGCCACTCCCACAACGCCCTGATAGTGTTTAGTTTTCAAAATCTGTGGCACGCAAGAACCGCCAGGCAGAATGTAAACGTCATAACCTTTTCTCTCAGCAAGGATCGCTGCTCTATTCACCAGACAATCAGGAGAGCAGTGTCCGCAAATGTATGACGGAATCTTCGGGTCAAACACCGCATGGCAACGACTGTCCATGTATTTCCTAGAACAATGCGGCAGGAAAAGAGCCCTTTTCCTTGTCTGCACGAACTTTTCTCTTTCAACAAGATTCTTAGCTTGCAAGTCAATCAGGTCTTCGAGAAGAGCAACGGCATCAGACACGTTCAGACCAGTTGCTTCCTGAATCTTGAACTTTTTTATCATATCCTGTGCGGTCTTGCCCATTTTCTTGTGCATGCCCTGTTCATAACCGACCCGTGTAATCTCAGTGAAGAAGAAGCGCGGAATCCTAGAAAGGTCAAAGATGAACTTGTAGGGCATAGGTTACATTATCGGAGGACAAACCTTTAAAATTATCTATCCTGTATATCTAGGTCAAGCAGAGTCTGAGAAGGAAGGTATTAGAAGAAGGAGGCTCAATAATGGGTTTGTTTGACAGATTCAGAAAGAAGAAGGTTGAGAAGATATCCGCCGAATCTACGAAGATAACAACCGAGCTTGAAAAGCTCTGTGGAAATGACAAGGAAATCTACGAAGCGTTGCTCAACACAATGGTTCTTGACCCGAGAAAAATCGGGACTCCCTTGAAGGAAGCGGTTGAGAATGCCAAGAAAGCTGAGAAAGAGAAGTATTCTGCAATAGCCCGAGAATGGTACAGAGTTGCAGGAAGCTTGGCGATTTATGAAGGAAACGCGAAAAAAGCAGCAGAATTCTTCACTGAAGCACAAAGAATTTTCCCCGATGAGAAGTTCCCATTCCTGAAGGACCCTGAAAAGGCCGTTGCTAAGGCGCAAGAATATTACAAGAAGCATCTGACTTGATAATTCTCAGAAGCATGCATGACTGTTCGGTTCCGAACTGAACTACCTTTGTTTTTGCTGTTTTTCTTCCTCTTGATAACCGAGCAGGTCTCTGAGAGATTTCACTTCTTC
>JALHSY010000168.1 GCA_022865455.1 Candidatus Bathyarchaeota archaeon | reverse complement strand
TGTTGCCATCAGTTCGTTCCATTGCAGGGCGGTAATGTCTCTTGGAGTGGCTTCTATCCAAGGATAGGTGGTGTTGTCTAGGTGCAGGACTATGTGAGTTGTGCCTTCTTCCACATATTCATATTTGCCTAAAACGGTTGCGTTAAACTCGAGATATGCTGTCACACCAAACGATTCGATGAAGTCCAACCGCGTTTCTCGCACTAGTTGCTCACTTGTTATGCCTTCCTGGTTAATTGTTAAGGCTATCTTGTTTGTGTCTGAAGCGTCTACGATTGCAAATCCAGCCAGATAGATGGTTTCATCCTCCTCGCCGCTTTCCTCGTACCAGTAGATTGGCACGTACCATGCAAGTCTATAGTTTCCAGAGGGGATTTCCACTTGATAGAGTAAGGGCATTGTTGCATAATAGTTGCCTGTGGCTGGTTTTGGCAGTCTTCCCTCAACCAGATCTTCCGCTGTCATTCCAGAAATGTAGTTTGACTGCTTGAAGTCATAGAACAACACGCCTTCTCGTGTGGCCTTGAACACGCCAGCCAACGTTCTCTGGTTTCCTACCGGGTTAACGCAGACAAGCGCTACTACATCGCTTGTTTCTGGATCGACGACGTAACGTGTGTCCTCAGTCATTTGAAAACGGTCACGGCTTGGAGGGATTATCCATAGAAATCCGCCAGCCCAGTAGTCGAAGCCTTCCCCTCTTCGGAAACTTCCCATTTCATTTATCATGTTTTCCAACCACTCTTCATCGTAGATTTGCGTGATCCATTCTGGGATGTCAGACATCTTCTTGGGTTCGTACTGTGCTCTTCCTTGAGAATCATAGGCGATTGGCATTTCATATCCCTTGACAAGGTCAAATCCGACGTTGAAACGTGTTACAACGTACAAGGAATTGTTTGTGGTCAAGTCCCAAGTCACGTAAGCCACCCCATAAGTCTTTGACATGTCCTCCATGTAGTTGCGAAAAGGAATGTTGTGGTCCCACCATAGCCCTTCACCAATAGTGAATTCATTTTGAACTATTGTTGGCACCGCGGTCGGGTCGGTTGCGTCTATGATAACGAAACCTTTCACGTAGTTCTCAGCTATGACGTTGGTCGAGCCTATAGCCGCTACCCAGACCAGCTTTCCTTCTGGCGATCTGGTTACATGACAGTCTAAAACCTGCGTGTTGCTTCCGAACTCGGACATGTGCCGCCTTGCAATTGATGTGGCGAGTTCCTGTGTCACAAGACGCACCATATCATCAGGGATTGTGCTGTTAAACGGCAAGCCTGAGCCTAATCGAATGAAGTCGTTGAAGTAGGCAGCGTTCGTCACGCGTTGAGTCTGGCCAAACACAATCATTACGGCAGCTGAAATCAGGAATATGATGAAGAGAATTCCGAGCATTTTTCTTTGATGCTTAAGCGAGATTTTCCATAGAAGACGATTACTCATACGACGGGCAGGGGACGACTCGTCGAACTCGATTGGCTTTATCGAAAAGGACCATTCAATAAGTGCCACGAACAGTCTCGAGAAGACTAGCACGTACACGAATAGGCTCAAGGGCGTCTGAAAAACTTGAATCACGAAGAAAAGAAGCAGCCCTGTCAAAAGTGAGACTACACGCCGGATTGATGTGGGTCTGAATTTTCTGGGAGGTATAGGAATGTACCATGAAACAGCCCATACGACAAGGAACAGAAGCAAGTTCAACTTTCTCACCAACAGCCCGATACCCTTATCAAGTATTTAAGGCGATTGAGATGCCTAAGCTCCAACAAAGAACAGAAAAGGGAAAGACTGTGCGCAAGGCATTTCCAATTGTCGCCAGTTCAGACTCTACTTTCCACACCATAGACGGACCCCAACACGTCCATGGAAACCGCCTTTTCCTACGCTCACGCCAACTATCTGTGCGGCGGCGACGAACCTCAGGAATACGACGGAGACACTGCAAACCCGTTCTAGCCCAGACTAGCCTAGCGCCTTCACAAAGAAGAAGGAGGCAACTCCCCTTTTTCCCGTCAAGTTTCATCACGGGTCTTGAATTTGTTCACAAAAAAACATATAGGGTTAGGCATTAGAGTTAGGCGTGGTGAACAGGTTTGAGCAAGGAATATGAAACTTTGAAGATTGAACGCGATCAGAACACACTTTGGATAACACTGAATAGACCGCACAGGCTGAACACTTTCAACGACGTCCTGATTGAAGAGCTTTCCGATATGCTGGACACGGCTGAGAAAGACCCAAGCGTCAAATGCGTAGTAATAACAGGCGAAGGCGACCGAGCCTTCAGTGCAGGCGCCGACGTGACCATGTTTCCAAAGGCGACCCCTGTGAAAGCTGAGGAATTTTCAAGAGCTGGACAAAAGACATTCGGAAAAGCCGAAGAAATGACTAAACCCGTGATAGCAGCAATCAACGGTTTCGCCCTCGGCGGAGGACTGGAGCTGGCCCTAGCATGCGATTTCAGAATTGCTGCAGAGCACGCTGAACTTGGAAGCCCAGAAATCGGGCTGGGTCTCATACCGGGTTGGGGCGGCACTCAGAGACTCGTCAGAATTGTGGGCTTGGCAAAGGCAAAAGAAATGGTGATGCTCGGCAACAGAGTGAAGGCTGATGAAGCATTGAAAATCGGGTTGGTGCACAAGGTCGTGCACTACGAGAAACTCAAGGAGGAAGTGCAGGCGCTGGCAACGAAACTCGCTGAGGGACCGCCGATAGCCATGAAATATGCAAAGCACGCGCTGAACTTCGGAACACAGGTGCCTTTGGATATAGGACTGCGACTTGAAGCTGGACTCATGGGACTGGCGTTTTCCACCGAGGACCTCAAGGAAGGCGTTGAAGCCATGATGTCCAAGCGCAAGGCAGAGTTCAAAGGGAAATAAATTCAAACCCTTCTTTTTTAATCCTTCACGCCTTTATCTTTCAGATTTCAATAATGTACAGAAGGAGCATCGGTATGAGGAAAGTAGCAGTAATAGGTGTTGGCAACTCGAAATTCGGCGTCAGAAACGACGTGACAATCTCGGAGCTGGCCTTTGAAGCTGTTAAGCCGTCACTTGAAGATGCCGGGATTGGCGCGAAAGACGTTGAGTTTGTGGCTTTGGGCTCGGTTGGAGCAGGAGCATGGTACGAGGAATTGTTGCCGGCGGTTGTCACAAGTGAATATTGCGGGCTGACAAGAGCGGGACTGGTGCGCTGTGAGGCGGCGTGCGCAAGCGGAAGTGCAGCATTTTTCACGGCTTACGCTGCAATTGCGAGTGGCCACGCTGACATTGCGATGGCGCTTGGCGCTGAAAAGATGAGGGAGATTGACACTCCGACTTCTATGGAGTGGATTGGAAGGGCTGGATACTACTTCTGGGAGTTCCACAACTTCGGTTTGACGTTTCCAGCTTATTACGCGCTTTATGCAAATGCTCACATGGCCAAGTACGGGACTACCGAGGAGGATTTGGCTTTGGTGGCTGTCAAGAATCACAAGTACGGCGCGATGAATCCGATTGCGCAGCTGAAGAACAGGATAACTGTCGACGACGTGTTGGCTTCCATGGTGATTGCTTCGCCTCTGAAACTGTACGACTGCTGTCCGATGACGGACGGCGCTGCTTCGATTGTGCTTGCCTCGGAAGAGAAGGTGAAGGAGCTGAAAGTTGACACGCCAGTGTGGGTTGCAGGAATCGGCTACTCGTCTGGAACAGCGAACCTCAGCAAAAGACCTGACTTCGTAGGGCTGGAGGCAAGCGTGCTAGCTTCACAGAGAGCCTACAAAGCGGCGGGAATCACCCCGAGTCAGGTTGACTTCGCGGAAGTTCACGACTGCTTCACCATAGCGGAGATACTGGCCTACGAGGACATCGGACTGTGCGCCAAAGGCGAAGGAGCCAAGCTTATCCGAGAAGGACAGACCGAAATAGGCGGAAGGATACCCGTGAACATGGACGGTGGACTCAAGTCAAAAGGCCATCCGATAGGCACAACAGGTTGCTCAATGATTTACGAGCTGACAAGACAGCTCAGGGAAGAAGCGGTTGAGAAGACCAGACAGGTGCCGCTCAAGAACTACGTTGGACTTGCCCACAACGTGGGCGGAACAGGGCATTACTGTTACGTAACGATATTGAAGAGGTGAATTGAATGCCGTCAACATCCATGCCTGTGATAAAGTCTAGGCCGATAACGATTGCGCCTGAAATCCCAATAAGCAAGACCTTGAAGTTCTGGGAAGGATTAAAGCAGGGAAAAGTCTACGCGACCAAGTGCAAAGGCTGTGGAAAACTGTATTTCCCACCCTCGGCTGACTGCCCAGAGTGTCTGTTAACCGAACTGGAGTGGGTTGAGCTCAGCAACGAAGCAGAAGTTGAGACGTTCACGCACGTCGTGATAAGACCAACCACGTTCCAGCAGTACAAGCCGTACACTGTGGCGATTGGAAAGCTGAAGGAAGGCGTGAAAGTGCTCGCCTGGCTGACGGGGTTCAAGCTGTCAGAGATCAAAGTGGGCATGAAGGTCAAGCTTGTGGCCAAAGTCACGCCGGAAGGAAACCCGACGTACGAGTTTGTGCCGCCATAATCCCGATAGAGCTGATTTGACAAGCGCCTACTTCAACTCGTTTATCCAGTCGATCGTCTTCGTAATCAGCTCTTTCTCCTTTCCTTTGTAAATGTGGTCTGCAGAATCGATTATCAGTAAGCTCTTCGGTTCATGGGCTAAGGCGAAATTTTCTTGCGCTTCGTCTACCCCTACGATGTTGTCCTTGTTGCCGATCACGATGAGTAGGGGAATGTTCGGCAGATTTGACAAGGCTTCGCTTTCGTGTAGTTTCATGAGTTTTTCTCTGACGTACGTTGGGCGCAGGTTTACTCCATATACTTCAAGCCTGAACAGCCTTGAAACGTCAAAGACTTTGTCCAAGTAAGAGAAGAAGAGAAACAAGCATAGGCCAAGCTTTCCTCTCGTGCGCCTAACGAATTTTCTGACATTGTAGTCATGGTTCTTTGGGGTTGACCACAGGACTAAACCCTTGACTCGCGTCTCATTTTGAATAGCGTATATTGAAACTGCGCCGCCCAAGCTGTGGCCGACGATGAAGATTCGGTTCGGAGCGACTTCAGGTCTGGAAGCTAGGTAGTTCAATGCGCATTTAACGTCTTCCTGTTCGCCAAAACCGTAGTCAAACTTTCCTGTGCTTTTTCCGACGCCTCGAAAATCGAACATGAGCGAAACAAATCCGCTTCTACACGCGGTTTCAGCCAGTCGAGCGTAGAGTCTTAAGCC
>JALHSY010000167.1 GCA_022865455.1 Candidatus Bathyarchaeota archaeon | reverse complement strand
TTGCAGCAGTGGAAAAGCTTCGGAGGATGTTGGAAGAACGGAGCGAAATAGTGAAGAAACTTTCAGAAGAATACAAAGATAGCGTTACTATAGAAAGAGATACCATCAACCAGAAACGATGGGATTACCCAGAGTATGTGATGAAGTTGATGTCAGACAACAAACGGACGCCTTACATATTCATCGACGGAGAGCCCGTCGTAGTCGGCAAATTTCCATCCTACGAAGAATTCACAACGCTGCTGAAAGCACATCTGAGAGATGAGCAGAAACAAGACCAATGGGCAAGGCTCGATGGACAGAGTTATTAGAGTCAGAAGCTGGCAAGAATTCAAACGCTTAGCTATCAATCTCAAGCCCGAATCGGTGGTTTATAACATAGAGTAGAACGGTCTTTCTCCTGAAAGAGAGCTAACGTGTTTGAGGTTGATTATGCCGACTCAGGAAGCATACTACATTTTTCTTGACTTCCCAAAGGAAGAAGCATTGAGGGAGACATGTATCCCAATACGAAGAGACAAGAAGGGGAACAGATACCTAGAAGACAAGGACGTAATAAGCTTCTTAAAGACACAACTTGAAAGAAAGGATCTGACTGTCTGTTCGTACTGGACGATTTAGCAGCGCGCATGCGTGTTCCGAAAATGGTTAAAAATGGCTTTAATTCCGTTCTGCAGACTTCTGCGGGTTCGAGAAGGCTGGTTGCCGTAAGGAATTCAGGAACAATGCGAAGTCCAAAACTGTCCCCAAATCACAAAAAGCGAACAAAAACCATTTTAGACCAATTTAGGAACAAGCATCCGCGCTACTTCTTTCGTGGAAAGTACTTCCGAGTGTGCAGCCCAAGCTTAACTACGCCAAGCATTAGGGGAACTTCCATCAAAGGTCCGATGACGGTGGCCAAAGCGGCGCCTGAACCGATGCCGTAAAGAGTTATGGCAACAGCTATCGCGACCTCGAAGTGGCTGCTGCTCCCTATGAGGGTGGTGTCAATTGCAGTTTCGTATGCCCAGCCTGCAAAGTATCCGAGCAGATAGGTCCACGTTATCATAATGGCGTAGTGCATTAGATTGGGAGCCGCGAGATAGGCCACCAACAGAGGGTTGTTAATGATCGTTTGCCCTTCAAATGAGAACAGAACTATCAGTGTTGTCAACAGGGCAATGATTGAGACTTTTCCGATTGCGGGTTGATATTTGTGTTCAAACCATTCTTCTCCTTTGCTTCTTATCATGTACTTCCTAGAAATGGCACCTGCTGCAACAGGCATCGCTATGAAAACTAAAACACTTATCCCGATTAGGTCCCATGGGACTGGAATACTGCTGACTCCTAGATAGAGAGCTGCGAGGGGAGCGTAAAGAAGCAGCATCAATAGAGCATTGATTGAAGTGTTAATCAGTCCTTGAGCCATGTCGCCTTTCGCGAGGAACATCCACCACATTACCATGGCAGTGCATGGCGACAGCCCGAGTAATATTACGCCTGCTATGTATTGGGGGTTTCCGGCTAGGACTGTGTTTGCCAGAAGTGTCATCAACGGTGGGGCTATTACCCAGTTGGCGATAATCGTGACAAGGAGTGGCTTTGGTCTGTTTGCTGCTTTCTTGATGTCGCTGAAACGTATTCCTAGGACAGTGGGATACATCATGAAGAACAGTAGAACACCTATCGGAATTGATAATTGTCTAAACTTGAGTGAATCAATTAACTGTCCGAGTTCAGGCAGAAATCTTCCAACAAGCAAACCAACAACGATGCATATGGCTATCCAAAGCGTTAGATACTTCTCGAAAATTCCGAGCGTTTCTTCCTTCTTAACAAGTGTTTGCTCGTGAGACATCATTTTTGCTCCTATCTAGACTATCTGCTCGATGATACGTTTGGAGAGAGCATCAATTAGATCTGAACCTACGGCATCAATTATCTCAAGTATCCTGTAATCTGTAATTGAATAAAGCCGCCGGTTGCCTTCCTTCCTGTACTTCAGGAGCCCACAATCCTTGAGAATCTTGAGATGTCTCGAAACCACGGGTTGAATCAAATCCACATAAGGGACTATCTCGCAGACACATTTCTCCCCTCCACGCAAGAACTCAATTATTTCAAGTCTCGCCGGATCGGAGAAAGCGTTGAAAATCTTCGCCTTGAACCTAAGCTTACTGTCCTTCTTTGAATGCATGAACGTCGTTAGGTCAATAGCAATATTTAAATATTGTCATTCCACATGTCCATATCAACGCTGTTGGTGTCTGAATTGGAGAAAACAGAGAACAAGAAAGTAGGTTTCATCTTCTGCGTTTGCACTGGAAAATGTCCTGGGTTTTCGAAGATGGACATGTGGGATTTCATCAACATAATTCGGGCAGAGTATCCAGTCGAATATGCCTTCATTCACCCGATGCTATGTGACGAAGACGGCGAACGATTCCTTGCCGAATTCCTTAAGAAAGATCGGAAATACTTAGTTGCTGGCTGCGCTCCGATAATGCAGAGGAAATTGTTCAAGGACTCCTTCGCTAACGCTGGCCTTGACATTAACAAGGATTTGATCCCGATCGATGCTAGAAACATGACGACACAAGAGGCCCTTGCACTAGTCAAGAAGACTCTTGAGGAAACAGCAAAGTGACCGAAGAAACGTACATGGGAGTGCCGAGAAACAAGATACCATGGTGCCCAGTGGTCAATTACGCCAAGTGCAATTTTTGCGAAGGTGACCCGCAATGTCTTAAGTTCTGCCCACACGGAGTTTTCGGTATTGATGAAAAAGAAAAGAAATTGATCGTCGCAAACCCAGACAACTGCGTGGTCTTTTGTCGATCATGTCGCAAGGTTTGTGCACCCGAGGCACTTGGCTTTCCGTCAAAACCGGAGGTCCTTAACATCATCAAGAAGACTAGGGAGAATTCTGAAGAATGGAAAACCATAAGGTCGTAGTAGTACCCTGCAGTGGAATAGGCAAAAGCCTAGGCACCGTCGGCAGAGTAGCAACATACAAGGTAATTGAACGAATGAAACCAAAAGAGACAAGAACCGTGTGCTTGGCACTACTAACCATGGGAGACGCCGATGCGTTGAAACTCGTGAGGGAAAATCCTTGCATCGCAGTGGACGGTTGTCCCGCCCAATGTTCGAAAAAGAACATCGAAGCATCTATGGGAAAATTGGCACATATCATAATCGTTACCGACGTCTTACGGAAGAACAGATCCTTGAAGCCTGAGGGTGTGATAGAATTGAATGACCAAGGAGACAAGCTTGCCGAGATCATTGCAAAAGAACTCTCAAAGAAAGCTGACGAAATTCTACATAAGGAGACATGAGAATGACACTTGCAACAGGAAAAGTTGGAATAATCTGCTGCAGCGGAGAAGACCTGCCAGAAGGAACAATCTCGCGTGTAGCAACACGCCTCGTTCTGGAGAAGCTCAGGCCTGATCAAACAGTGACACTGTGTTTACCACTTTTTCTCGCAGGAGGCGAAGATGAACGAGCGTTTGCCAGAGTTTTTCCAACAATCGCTGTCGACGGCTGCAGTAAGAAATGCGCTGAAGCAGGAACCAAAAAGTTCAGCGGAAAACCGGTAGCAACGATTCTAGTCTCTGAAGTGATGAAGAAATATCCTCATCTGAAGGCCAAGTCGAGAGAAAAACTCAAGCCTCAAGAAATGGAGTTGGCCACGAAAGTGGCAGAAGAAATAGCTAAGAAAGTGGATGAGATCCTATGCAAAACAGCCAAGAAATAGGCTCCCAACCATTTGCAAAAGACAAAGTGGCCGTTATTCCATGTGCAGGAATGGACAAAGCTCTAGGATCGGTAGCCCGCGCTTGCGCATTCAAAGTTGTCGAAAAGCTAAGACCAGGTAAAACGGTGCTTGTCTGTATTCCATCATTAGTTGCCGGAGTCAAACCTTACTCAGAAATCGTCAAAACGTACCCGTCTATTCCTATTGATGGTTGCGCAGAACGGTGTGCAACCAAAATCGCCGTAAAGAACGGAGCAAGAATAAAGGCAAGAATCCTAATCCCGGAGAGTGTTCAGAAGCACAATCTCAAGCCCGGGTCCGCGTCAGACATAGGACCCGATGGAGAGAAGCTGGCAGAAAAACTAGCAGAAGAGATTGCAGCAGAGATAGACAGACTCGTGGGAAAGTGAGCTATATTGGTTGAAGAACCCTATCAAATCAAGGTTGACAAATGGACATTTCGCGTGCCCAAGGAGTTGTTCTACAACGAGAATGATTGCTGGGCAAGAATCGAAGGAGATACGGCGAAGGTCGGCATTACCGATTTCCTGCAGAACATGATAAGCGACATCATCTTTGTCAAATTCAACGAGCTTGGCAGCAAGGTTGAGCAGTTCGATGAGATAGCGTCTTTCGAGTCAACCAAATCAGTGCTTGACCTTCTGTCACCAGTGAGCGGGACAATCCAAGAGGTGAACGAGAAACTGGGTGAGAGTCCTGAATCGGCAAATAGAGATCCCTACGGCGAAGGCTGGTTTGCCATAATAAAGCTAGAAGACTTCGAAAACGATCGCCAAAACCTGTTGTCGGCCCAAGACTACTTTGAGGTACTGAAGAGAAAGGTGGAGACGGAGAGGAGAAAATTAGGAAAACGAGAAGTATGAACGCGAGAATGCCCGTTGGAGATACAACCAATAAGCAAGGGTCATGGATAATTGGATGAGTGGTTTTGTTGTCGGACCTGAACAGTGAGGAACAGAAAGAGGATTTGCTACCCTTGAAAGTCAGAGATGTGATGGTGAGGGAGGTAATCACTGTGGACGAGAATTCCTCGGTCAAAGAAGCTGTCGACATTATGAACGAGTTTCAGATAGGCAGCCTCATAGTGCTGGAAAAAGGAAAGGCTAAGGGCATAGTTACGGAAAGGGACTTCTTGAGAAGAGTCATTGCAGAAGCAAGGGACGTAGTGAATACTAAGGTGAAGGAGATCATGACGACTCCTTTGGTTGTTGTTGAGCCAAGCA
>JALHSY010000166.1 GCA_022865455.1 Candidatus Bathyarchaeota archaeon | reverse complement strand
TGTTCGGCTTTGGTTTAGTTGTCGGATTTGGGCGTTTGGGAATGCTTTTAGGATTTCTCTTCGGAGGTGTGAGAGGTTGACTTCTCCGTAGGTTTTTACGTCGACTATTGGTTTGTCGTGTTCGTCGTAGCTGACTGACATGGTGTAGCCTGAGCCTACTTCGACTTGCGTTGGTTGTATGAGGAAGCCGTTTTCTTCGGTTTCTATTTCCTCTAGTTCTTCGGTTTCGCGTTTGTTTTTGCGTTCCGCCATGCTGATCACAACGTTTGATGAAATAGACCTTGGTTGAGGATTAAAGTGTTGTTTATTTTGGATATTGATTATGGGCTTTTCTTCTTGTCTAGCAAATAGTTCAGTATGGTTATGCATGTGGCTGCGAGGTAGGGCTGTCTTGCGAGGCTGATCTTCGTTCCGTATCTTAGTGCGAAGGTCTCGGCTTTTTGGGGAAGGCCTACGTGGTCGCCTATTATGAAGACGGGGTTCTGACCGATTGTGACTTCGCCTATGTCTGTTCCGCCTTCTTCGAGAACGTAGATGGGTTGGTGTTGTGCTTTTATTTTCACGAGTGCCTCGAAGCTGGTCTTGTTTGTCGTGATGCCTGGGTGCGGTTTGTCGGACAAAATCCTCTTTAGGATGTTGGTCCATGTTTGCTGGTCGGTTCTCACGTCGTGAAGGGCGAGGCCGTCTATTTGTATGTGGCGTGGCGGGTGTGGTGGGCCATATAGTATGGTGTGAAAGGTGACGTTTCTGCGCAGTCCGTGTGATAGGAACAGTGCGGCTACTATGCACTCGTGGGTTATGTCTAGCCGTCCTGCGTCGTGGAGGTTTGTCCAGTTTGGGTCGGTTCGGCCTAGACGGCTGTAGAGGATGAATTCGCGCATCGCGTGTTTCCCTCTGTGTGTGGTTTGTGTGTTTCGGGAAATAACCTTTTTTTGCGCTGCAAGCGAGAAGGTTGTTTTGTGTGTGCGTTCAATCTATATAGGGGGAGGGGTAGACGCTTCAGAGCAAAACCCGCCCCACCCACAAACATCACTGAAATCCTAGAAGCAACCCTCAAAAAGATCAGGGTAGAAGAACTCCGGAAAAAGCTGACCGTTATCACAAAAAACAGAATAAGAACAATAGCCTGAAAACAAAACCCCTCGACAGTTTATCAGAACGGCAACCAAAACCACTTTTCTTAACCGAAAGTAAAATAAACCAAAACAACCTTAGAACAACCTTCTAAACGCCAAATCTGTCAGGAGCAGACCAGCGTGCAACGAAGAAAACCTCCAATGATCCCAAAAGACATTTTCACACACAAAATACTCAGAGCCGAAAACGTCACAGAAGAAACCACCCTGAAAATGCAGTGTCCACAATGCCAAACCCTGAACACCATCCCCGTACACAAATGCATCTACAAAACCACAAAAACACAAACCACAAGTGACAACAACAAAGTAACACTGTACGAGCCGAAGCAGACCGCAAAATGCAAAAACTGCGGCACCACCATCACCACCCCACAAGAACTCATAACTCCCAAAAAACCCTCAACAAAGCCAACTTCAAAATAGTCCACCAGAAAGGAAGCCACATTTTTCTGACAGACGCCAAACACAAAATCACCATACGCCACGAAAACATCAAAAAAGGCACGCTACTCGCAATCATACAACAAGCAGGGTTAACAAAAGAAGAATTTCTGAAACTACTGGACTAAAAAAACACCACGACAACATCACCAAAATCACCAGCCCATCCTTAAACAAAAAGAAAAAGCGGATCGTCAACAAAACTACAAACACCACGCACAAGCCTTCTCTTTCCAACCACACCACCTTCAAAGTTTCACACGAATATATCGTCCAGACACCACCAGAAAATCCAACACCTCAGGCGATTGGAAGCCGCAGGCTGAGCTGGTCGAC
>JALHSY010000025.1 GCA_022865455.1 Candidatus Bathyarchaeota archaeon | reverse complement strand
TGGCCAAAATAACGTTCCACGCTCAGCTATGCCTGCTCGTCATGCTCTTCACAGCCCAAGCAGCCATAAACACTCACAAACCAAGCAAAGCACGAAGCATAAGATACTTCGCAAACTAATTTAGGAACACACATGCGCGCTACCGACACGGTCCTTGCGTCGCTAACCATTGATCTATCGACAGTCCCAGAATATCTTTCGTCGCCGCCTTTGTTTTTTTGTTGCCATTGCTCTTGTCATTGTTCTCCTCACGAGAGCCTCAAAACCATCGCGCCTCAAGGATTTTACTTAGACCCGCTACGCTAGATCAGAACATCCTGAGCACAACAATCAGAAAGTCGTTTTGTTCGTCTCAGTTTATCCTAAGAACGCAGGACTAGAATAGAGTTTCATAAGACTTTTATGCAATTAGAAGAATTGCTTTGTTGAAGGGAGAAAAGGAGATTTGGGAGGGTTTAGAGGTTTTCGTCGAAAAGTGTTGTTTATAGTGCTTCTTGTAACTATTGTGACAAGCTCGATCTTTATTGGCGTCAAGCCGGGCTGGGCAAGTGAGTCCATCCCAGAAGAGAAAGACGTTCTTGCTATGAGTACGGTGGAGCGAGTTTTACTATCAGGGAATGGAAATGCACGACTGATGATCCAGACAGAACTTGATGATGGTCCGCTGGCAGATATTTATAGAAAGGCGCTTGCAGCTCCATCAAATGCAACCATAGACGAAGAGATGCTCATCCCTGAAAGCAAGTCCAGTGAAATTCAAATAGGCCAGAACACAACTAGAGTCACGTTGCCCGTCAGAAGCATCTTTTACAAAGGAGTCAAAGATGAGCAGCTTTCTTCATTTGGTCTCGCAACCAAAATATTGAACTCCAGTATGGTGCCCAACAGCAGCACAGGTTCATTCACATATTCCGTGGACGCTGTCGCATTTCCACAGGTCACTAGCGTCACGGGTTCTGGCTCGAATTACACTTGGAAGATTCGTGTTGGACCTAAGAATGAAAACGCAGCAAGAAAGGCCGTAGGGTATGATCTCACCAAGGTGGCGTTTGCACAGTCAATGCTTAGATCGCGAGAAGGAGAGCAACGATACGAATCCTTCTTGACCATGACAATAGTGTTGCCCGAGGGGGCAACGCTCATCAATGCAAACGAATTGGAAGGATTGAATTGGACGGTAAGTTTTGGCGGAGGAACCTATATGACTGCCTCCCTTTCGATAGACACATCATCAAGGATAATCCTGAATGAGGAGCTCTCAGTTGCCGAGCAAAACCTCACTGCAACCACGAACGAACTGTATAGTGGGTTAAGCGACTTTGGAGTGTTCGAAATCAAGTACTTGCAACCCCAGTGGGCATCAGACTCTCCTGAAGCTGGATTAGATGTCTCAAACGAACTCACAGATGACTTCTCCTACGACCGGACATTTCCGGTATTTTTCATCAGCGCAACTCTTCCCTTGATTGATGATGACCCTGTTCATGTTTCTCTGACAGCCACGGTTGAGGTAACCCTAGCATGGTATATTGGATGGGATTTTGGTTGGGTAGAGCATACCGGCCTGTTGGGCTTCAAATATTGGTTGTATGAACCTACGTGGTTTGAGACTTGGATATCTCCTCAGGTATCAGTCAATGTCAGTCTTGAAGCAGGAGTGTCAAAGGTCTATTCCAGAGAATGGGATATTGAGAATTTGATTGAACCTGTTCGGATTCCGTTTGAATTCTATTATGGCATATTGGTGTGGGGCGATTTCGAATTCTCCGTTAAGGCGAGAGTCACCTTCGACGCGCAAGCAGAGGCGTCGGTCAAGATAGAGGCTTGCGCTTCAGCTGGTTTCAAAGCTGGCTTGAAATGGGATCGAGAGAACGGATGGTCAGGAATCTGGGAACCAGCCTTTTCGGCAGATTATACCGGTCCCGTAGTTTCGGTCGAAGCAAAAGCGTCTGCCACTGCTGGTTTGGGCTTCGGGTTTGCGTTACTTATCTATGATACGGTTGGTCCAGCCGTGGAGTTTTGGCTGTATGCCAAAGGCACGATGACTTTTATTCCTGTAGTTTCTTGGGATCTTTCACTCCATTTTAAAATCGAAGCTGGAATCAAATTTGGTGTTTGGCTACATAATCTATTAGGCCTGAGCGATCAATTATGGACACTCTTTGACCAAACACTCTACGAATGGGGCGGTCACTTAGGAGTTGTATCCAGTGAGATTTCGGTCAATGTGAGGCCGAGCACGATAAGCCCAGGCTCACCAGTGACGGTGTATGGCTCGATATCTAGCCAGTACCCAGGAGATAAGTCTGGGACTGTACAAGTAAAATATAGCACCGACAACGCGGAGTGGACTGACCTTGGATCTGCGAGTTCGGATGCTTCGGGATACTACTCCTACAGCGCGGTTTTGGATTCTGAGGGAGTTTACTACGTCAGGTCTAGCTGGAATGGGAATCCACAGTACTACGGTGCAACCAGCTCTCCATTCTATCCGCTAAATGTGCAAACAAGCATAATCTTTTTGGGATTCTTTCAAACAGTCTCATTGTCCTCGAATTCGATAGCCACCGGCCAGAACGTTGTGGTGTCATCGCAACTTTACTATGTTCTTCTTGGAAGCAAACAAGAATATCAAAAGAATGAAGGAATTGTAACATTGCAGTTGAGCGCCGACGGAACTCTTTGGCAGAACATTTCTTCTGGAACCCCACATAATGGGTATTATTACGGAAACTGGATCCCATCCAATGCTGGGACGTACTGTCTGCGCGCCACCTATGAAGGCCAATGGACTGTCTTTCGTCTTGAATTGATGAGTCCCGCTGCCTCTCTCGAGGTCGTCCAGGCCGAAACATCGTTGAACATGTCTCTATCGACAACTTCAATGAAATACGGCCAGAAAGTAACTATCACAACTTCGATGTCCCCTTCAGTTGAGGAGAAAACGGTCAAGTTTGAGTACAGTTTCGGCGATTCAAACTGGTACTTCTTGAGTGCGGGAAACACGGACTCAGCAGGTCAATATGCGTTTTCATGGGCACCAGGAGTCGGAGAATATAATGTCCGTTCAGTGTGGGCTGGTGACGAGAGCTATTTTGGGGCAGAGAGTGCGACTTGGTTGTTGACAGTAGTCCAACCGAGTCAATACAGTCTAAGCGTCATCTCGCCCTACAATACCGTTAGTGGCATGGGTTTGTACGACGTCAATGCAACTGCATATGCGACATTATCCGAGGGAACTTATGACATAATTCCAGGCGCAGTTAGAGCAATATTCACGGGTTGGGCTGGAGACGCAGACGGAAGTGATCTGACTAGCGATCCAATAACCATGGATGGACCAAAAACAGCAATTGCCACTTGGGAGATCCAGCTCTACACGCGCGCGCTCTTTGAGTATGACACGCTTAACCTGAAGAGCAGAGGTGACTGGGTTACTGCCTACGTTGAGCTCCCAGAAGGGTACGATGTCAACAACATTGACATTTCAACGATCAAGCTGAACGAAACCATTCCGGCAGAACTGGAACCTGTAGCTTTTGGAGACTATGACAATGACCGCATTCTGGACCTGGCAGTGAGATTCAACAGAACGCTCCTCGTCAAATACTTGATTTCAAAGGGTATTGCAAGTGGCAACGTGACGCTGACCATCACAGGATTATCAGCACTGGAGAAAACAGAGCACACTCAACCAGCTACTACTGTTGCGTTTGAAGGAAGCACAACGATCAAGGTGTCAAGTTTGGTTGGCGATGTGAACTGTGACGGAACAGTCAACATTTTCGACGCCACACTGGTTCTCCAATGCTATGGCTCCAAAGAAGGAAGCCCCAACTGGAACCCGAACGCGAACTTTGCAGAGGAATGGGACCGCATAAACCTCTACGACGTAATCACGCTGATCTATCACTACGGGCAGACCTCACCATAACAGAAACAGCCTGATAACCTCTCATCCTCCGCATGTTTAAATCGCATACGCGCTCGCATGGCTTCTCATGCGTTGCCAATTCTTTGTCGATCGATCGGCAATCTTCATGAATTCTGATCCAGGATTAAGAATCATGATCTAGAATCCGCACAGTTGTCGAAGTCATCCTTAACCAGGATTTTCAGACACTGCAAAATAGACAAGAACGGTTCAAATGAATCGACCAAAAACAGCCACTATCCCGTGAAATAGGCGGAAATCCACGGTAATCCACATTCATAAGAGGTTTATAGTCAAAATCCACTACAAGGGAAGACACACGAGCAAAAGGGTTTAACAATGAGACGCTCCAAACTTGAAATGTACATAGACATCCTTAAAGTGCTAGCTCAACGCGGACCATTAAAACTCACTCACATAATGT
>JALHSY010000165.1 GCA_022865455.1 Candidatus Bathyarchaeota archaeon | reverse complement strand
CAGGGGCCTTCCAAAGTCCTCTAAGAATGCTAAGGCATCCAAGAGAGATGATGAAAATAGTTGTATGTTCATAAGCGAAACTTAATGAAGCGCATCCCATCCCAAGTGGCAGTTGCGCGCTCATTGCTCTATGTAAACAGGTTCGCAAAAGCATGCATACGCAAGAAGAATTATGCTTCTTTGTGCTTAATAGTTTTGCATAGAATATTCATCACAACGCAAAAGCATATGGAAGAAACAATATCTCATAAACTTATACTACCGACACAGTGGAGATGTCTCCCGATGTCCCCTCAAAAAGTTGGCTTTATGCAGCTTCTGATATACCCAGTTAGAAAGAAGTCAGCCACTCACATAAGCATTGTTCTACATTATATATAGAGGAATGTTCTATGTGGAAGTCAATTCTGCTGTCCAGTGCGCGCGCTGTGCCTCTTGATTAGCGTATTTATAGAGAAAGTCAAGGTTCATGGCGAAGATTCCTTCCAAAGATGAGTACCAATTGTCAAATGGCGGTGGAACGGGTTGAAGACTGACCGCTTCTGGAGACTTCCCCATCTTTACCATATTCCGGGCAATACTCTCGAGCGTCTGAATGTATTGGTCAACGAGTGACAGATCAGAGGGCTTGCCCACTGGTCCGTGACCAGGAACCAGAGTCTGTACTTCAAGTTTTCCTATTTTTCTCAGGGATTTTCTCCAACGCTCGGGAGAACCGCCAACGAGGTATGGGTGCATATTTACAAAGAGAAGGTCGCCCATGAACACAATTTTCTCGTCTGGCAGATAGAGAACGAGGTCGCTTGCTGTATGGCCGGAAAGAGAGAGAAGCTCGACCTGTCTCCGAGTTCCATGCATCATTAGATCGCCTTCAAACGTAATGTTCGGCAATCGCGTCTTCAACTTGGGAAGTGATTTCATGATTGCCTCGTAGTAAACGATCGACAAAACAAGCTCTCGGCGTCGCTTGGGATCTTTCTCCAGCCTCAGCTTCGACTTGGTATCTACAATCGCTTTGGGAATGTCCTCCCTTTCCCATTCTATCTCCTCAGGTTCTTCGTGAGCGATTCCCTCAAGAGTCGTCGCCGTGCTAAGAATATCGACATCAGGAGGGAAAACTTGGTTGCCTCGGACATGATCGCTGTGATAGTGACTGTTGACCACGCGAATAACGTTCTGCGGAGTGAGTCGTTTCGCTACCCTTAGGAGGTCTTTGGCAGCGTTTAGAGAGATAAACGTGTCAAAGACAATAGTCCTATCTCCAGTGTCTACAATGCCCGCGTTACAGATAGCGTAGCCTCCCTCTGATGCAACTGCAGCATAGACACCATCCGCCAGTCTCTGAAGCTGAAAGTGCCTAGACTTCGCATTGCTCACTTAAGAAACTCCTTTCTATTGATCCGACACATACGTGCAAGCACAGCTTTAACTGTTTTTACAGCCTGATCGATCGATAAACCGGCGCGCCTCAGCGTCTTGGCGCACGCGCACGCTGGCAGACGCATAAACACAAACCTTATCACGCCTACGGTTCATCATCTATCCGATGGTCAAATATGGACAGCGCTAGATTGATCCAGTACACTCATGCCGTTCGAAGGAAATATTTGAAGATGCTAGGTGAGTTGCCCTGGGATGAAGTTGTCAAAGACAGAGGAGCTAGTCAGCCCTCGATCAGAGACATATTTCTACACGCACTTGACGCAGAGGATCTAATGATAAACTATATCGTAAAATGCAAAAATGAAAAATGGGTTTCACAGGACTGTCGAAAATTCCTAAATATACATCAGATTGAAGGACGAGTTGACGACGTGGAAAAGGACGTTGATGCGTATTTGAAAAAATTGACAAAACGCGACCTTGACAGAAAAGTCGCGTTGCCCTGGAGACCATCCTTTCTATCGAGGGTTGAGGATGTTCTGGTCAACGTGGCGATCGAAGATGCATATCACATGGGAGAACTGATTGCATTAATGTGGCAATTCGACAAAGAACCACCATTCTTAAGCTGGTCTGCTTTTGCCGAGCAGAACCCATAGGCATGCTAAAACGTTACCCGCACTTAGCAGGGCGTGCCTTCGATCGCGTGCGCACTATCGACCCCTGCAGAAACGTGAAGGCAATAGGAATAATGAATCTCAACCTTTCCTTGCTTGCTCTCTTTTCCTCATTTCATTGTAGAGGTACTCGAAGTAGTAGTATATTGTTGGGTCTTTGAAGTATTGCCTGCCTTTTGTCACACCGGTCTTCACTTCTTCCCATGCCCTGGCAACTGCGCCGCCGAACAAGTCTTCAACCATTCCGGTGTCTACAAGCTTTCTTTGAAGGAGAATACCTATTCCCTCGAAGAACAAGCACACTTGATTGAATTCCCGAAGGCCCCCAACTTTCTCGTCAAAGTCATTGATGCCGTCTATGTCACCAAATTCCCGGGCTTTCTTTCTTACTTTTGTCCATGCATCTTGAAACTCGTTAGTACTATACACAGCATACAGCCTCATGATTAGGTCCGTCTGTTTTGTTTGGGCTTGATTCCGAATCGCTGAAATATAGTAGACAACACCAACCAGTACGCCTGCAGTTGCAATAATAGCCGAAATCTCTGTTAAGTCAACGATTCCCAACACCCAATACACAAGGTTAGGTGAGATAGGTATTAAAGATTACATAACGGATACCAGAGCCAGTTCATTTCCGATCTAGCATTACGCTGGCAAGGTTGAACACGTCTCCGAGTGGCGACATCTCCCGCACAACCCCTCTTTCTTCTGTCACTTTAAAGTCAATAGGAACGAAAGCGTCAACTGGGAAAAGGAAGTTTGAGCTGTTTGAGCGGAAACTTTTTTCCCAGCTAGAAAACCATCAACAGAGAAAAGGTCGGGTGGTATCTAGGCACGCATGCCAAGGATTCCTTGTATAATCCCTTAATCTTAAGCTGGTGTGTTTATCGAGGGGGTCTCCGTGTTGTCCAACATGCCTGGCAGTAAACTGGCCTATTTTGGTCAGGCTTGAATGGAACTTCGCATTCATTCCCGCAATCAGTGCAGACTGCATTGTACATAATGCTTTGATGATAGGATTTGAATAGATGGTATCTTGACAGGCGTGGCCAACCAGTCTTGGCGTATCTCAGCCTGTCTGGATTTTCTTTCAACCAGCGCATCATGTGGAAGAAGCTTTTTGCCCTTTTGTCTTCTCGTTCAACTATGGGTTCATAACCCAAGTTTCTTATCTCGTCGAGGTAAGCTATTTCCGCAAGTCTCTGTGGTTCACCAGTCACTTCAACTCTGTGAACTCGGTCATCACCGTAGGTCCTTCGCAAATCGTCTGCAGCTTCATCAAAGATGTAGCTCTTGCAAATGTGGATTTCTTCTCCTAACTTGATTTTCAATCCAACGATTAGTTGGGACACAATCCTTGAAGATTGGAATAGATACTCTTTTTTGTAGAAACGGCTGGACTGGAAAAATTCCACGCCTATAAGATCATATCTAAATTCTTGGGTTTCATCACGAAATGCAGCTATGACCACGCCGAAAAGCAGGTCTCCGCTACCCGCATCATCTATGATGAGTGTCATT
>JALHSY010000164.1 GCA_022865455.1 Candidatus Bathyarchaeota archaeon | reverse complement strand
GGCGAACACATAGCCTACCGATACGTTGTGGAATAACTTAAGAAACACTTTGTCAAGTGCTTTTCCATGAAAAAAAGAGGGTTTATCTAACTTCAGTAGTTTTTCTGCGTCTCAGAAAGAACATAACTGAAAGCATCGAGGTAACAGCAGCTATTAACGCCATTATCATGGTTACATACTGCGGGATTGTCCACGTCTCCTGTGTTCCCTTTAAGCTGGATATGTCCGCTTCGATCTGACCAAGAGGGCCTAGATCAATGGTTGCTATGTCATTTTTTATTGAAGTGATCGTTCCGTTCATCGGACCTAAAATTGACTGAATTGTTGCTGTTGTTCCGTTGATGGCTGTAACTTTTAGCTGAATATCGGCAAGGTTAACGTCTTTTATGACGCCGAGAGCAGTTTTTATATCTACAGAAGTTTCATCTATTCTCATTATTGTTGCATTTATGGCTGTCAAGTTGAGCTTTATTACGCCCAAGTCGGGTATCACAACCGTTGCTATGTTTTCTCTAATTTCCACCACATGGACATTCATGTTTGTTAATGTGGGACTTATTAGGAAGCATGTAAAGGATGCCCCGCTTGCTTGAACTGTGTCTGTAACATAGCTTGCAGTGATGACAAGCGTGTACGTACCTGTGCTAGCGTTTACTGGTATATTATACAATATTTTGTAAAGACCAGTTGTGGTTAATGTGATGTTTTCGGGATAGTTATAATTGACTACCTCGCCATTTAGACCGTATAATACCGCACTAACATTCGTGGCGTTTACAGCTATGCCCTTAAGAACTATTTGTGAGTAAAATTCAGCTAACTCCCCTCTGAAGTGTATCGTTCCGACATCAACTTGGACGTTTAATGGAGTTAAATCTACTACGGTAAATGTTGCGGACGCATAGTTGGCTTCAGCATCTAAGGCTTTTATTGTTTGAGCTTCTGCACTGGAAAGAGGTATGCTAAAGATGAAGGTGAAGTTGCCAAAGCTGTCAACTTTAGCATAGCCTATTAGCATATCATTAAATGTTACTGTTGCCCGGCTTTCAGCTAGGAAGCCAGCGCCTTTTACGGTTACTTTTGTTCCGATGGAACCTCTAGTTGGATTCAAAGCTATTAGGATAACTTTGAAGGATGTTGAGGCTGTTCTGCCCGTGGCTATGTCTACAGCCGTTGTTTTATGAACTCCTACGGTAGCATTTTCAGGAACTGTTAGCAGGTATGCAAAGTCACTCATGTTGTTGGCTGTGGTGTTTCCCATGAGGATGTCGTCCCAGTAGATTGAAACTGTGCCATTTGCTGTTGCCTTAGCTCCGCTTACTGTCACTTTGGTTCCTGGAGAGCCAGCAGACGGAGTTATCGAAACTGTCATGTAAGCTGCTATTGTTACAGCATTGCCCAATACCTGTTGCGTATCTGTGTTGTAATATTCAAAGTCAAAGCCGAGAAGCGCTATACGTCCTCGACCAACTTGCTTATCAATCACAACTGGATAGGTTCCGTCGTCGATGACAACGTTTGTTTCTTGCGTTACGAAACTTACTGTGTAGGAAGGAGCGACAAATGAGGTGGATACGCCTTCTGCTAGAGGGTCACTTGGGTCAACTAGATATAATGTGTAATAGCTTCTGTAGTTGGTGCCTGAAATTGACATCAGTTCAGCGCCTGTAAGGATGCCATAGGTTCCGCCGTAACCATAACCACTGTCGCATAAAATTATGATTCCCCCGTTTTCCAAGAACCCAACTAAAGTTTCAGACCATACATCACCGATCATTTCCATCGTGTATAAGCTTGCATATTCTTGATCTGGAATGAGTAGAATGTCTTTCCCCGAGAGCATTGAATCTAGTTGGGTGTAGTCCCACAATTCTGTTAGCATGTAGTTTGGTCCAAAAGCTGAGTTTATGGCCCTTAAAGTGTTTGGGTAATCTTGATAAGTGTCGGCATATTGTATGTAAGCTAAGATTCGTGGCGCATACTGCACGGGCACCAATTTTGAGTAGATATTGTTTGTTGTTATTTCTTCATCTGGAACTGGAGGAGCGTAAACTGTAATGTTGTAGACTCCGGCAAATGTTGGAGTCCATGTATAATTTATAGTGTATGATGTTCCGCTTTGGAGTTCAGGAATTACAACGCTCTCGACAACTGTGCCATTTATTAAGAGCTGCAGTTCCACGTTGGTTTCATTGTTTAGACCTTGGTTTCGCACCGTAGTGTTAAGCAAAGCAGAATTGCCAGGTTCGAGGAATCTCGGAGCTTGTAGAAAGACAACAAGTTCGTGTTCGTAGCGAACTGTGAACCAGTGTATTGAATTCTTGAACATGGCTTCGGCGTCGCTGCTCCATATCCAGTCATATGGTCCATCCCCATTCCAGAAGACAACCTTTCCAGGAGTTCCTTCAGTGGCTATGATTTTGTCGTATCCATCCAAGAGTTCAGCTACTGTTACGGCTCCGCGTGCTATGTCGGCTTCTGCCCTGTCGCAGTCGCCATACAAGCCGTATATATGGTATCCTGGGGGGAAGCTTCCGTAGGGCCCATTCATTATTGGATGCGTCTCATCGACCACTATTAAATCGTATTCTCCCGTGTTATCGCCTGTTGATGATGAGCGAACAAGATCTGCCAGAAGCGTGTCACCCACTAGACAATCGTAGCCTGTGACCAGAAGGTTTCCGCCGGACGATAGGTAAGACTCGAGGGTTGAATACTCAGTTGAGGTTATCCATCTGTAACGATTGTAGAAGATTACTGCTTTGTACTTAAGTAGTAGGTTTAGGTCTTCTGTGTAAAGGTACATGTTGTTGTCGTTGTATATGTCGTAGCCTATTCCCATAGAGTCTAGTATGGGCGTTATAGCCATTAACTCTGAATAGGAGGATATTAACGCAACTTCTATGGAGCGGACACGTACCATCCGACTTACAACGTTATTTATTGTAACGGTTTCGCCTGACACTGGTGACGCGTAAGCGGTTATGTTGTAAATTCCTTCAGTTGTGGGCGTCCATGAATAGCTTATGGTGTGCCATGTGCCATTAACGATCTCATCTAATACTTCACCTACAACTTTCGTTCCGTTTATGAGAGTTTGAATCTCCACGCTTGTTTCGTTGTTTAATCCTAGGTTATATACCGTACCGTTAAGCATTGAAGTCTCGCCGGGTTGAAGGCGGAACGGAGAGTCCAAGGTCACACCTAGGTCATGTTCATACTGAGTACCTGTGGGAACGTTTGTGTCTGTTAGTAATAGTTCCATGCGCTCTCCAGTGGAGGGGTTTGTACTATCCATTTTGATCCAAAGTCCAGACGCCTTGTCATACCAGAAAGTGTATGGATACCCATACATGGAGTAGGGAATTTCCCAGCAATCTATCGCTCGTGGACCAACAACCAACATTCTAGTGCCGTTAACTGTTGCGGTGCCGTCCATAAGATTTATTGTCGAGCCTATGTTTATGTCTGTTTCAATCCATCCAGGATACCACCAACCAGTCCATAAGTTGCCGCTTTCCACGAGTCTGGTCATTGTGTCAACGATCATCCAGCCTGTGTAAATGTATCCAGAGGGGTCTTTTTCCCATGCTGTGATGTAAATTCTGTAGGGTTCAATGTAATACTCGTATGTTAAGTTTAGATATCCTTGTTGACCAATCAAGTGTCCTGAGGAGTCATAGTAATTCATAACGTAGTTTGCGTATTGCCCTGGTTCAGGGTTAATCAGCGTATAATGCGCACTCACAAATTTCGTGTTTATGTTGTTTATCGTGAAGTTTTCGCTTGGAACTGGCGGTGCGCAAGCAGTAATATTATAGATTCCTTCCGCGGTAGGCGTCCAAGAATAGTTTATGGTGTAGCATGTGCCATTGACAAGCTCGTCTAATGTTTCACTTGCAACCTCTGTTCCGTTTATGAGTAAGTGAATTTCCACATTTGTTTCATTGTTTAACCCGAGGTTGCATACCGTCGCATTCAGCAACGAGTTTTCTTCAGGTTGAAGGTACTGTGGAGTCTCCAGTAAAACAGCCAGCTCATGCTCGTATCGAATCACAACCAAAGTGAAGTGCCCACTGTCAGGCATCCAATCCCAGGTTGATGGAATATCTGCGACTGCACAGTCGATAATTCCAGTTGTTTCCATGTCAGCAAAAAACACGCCTACTACGAACACATTAGAGTCCTCAGGGGCATCCAGATAAGCCAAAGAAATCGGATTGTCCAGATCCCACATTTCAGCAATCGGATCCCACTTCCACATTTCAGTTGCTTCCCATCCAACAACAATCACATAGTCTGCTCCTATACCAGTGTCTTGACCTGGATAAAATCCGTCAGGTAAACCTGTGTCGACATTTTGGTCTGCGTCTATAAAAATGGCAGTGTCTATGTCATTGATTGTTGTCCAAGGTCTGTGGCATTCTACTTTGAAGTATATGGTGTCCGAATACACCTGACCATATACAGACTTGAGGTTTGTTCCCGCACTCTCGTCCGGATCTGTTGCTAGTAAGATCCAATTTGTTTCGGGAGGCGGAGCTACAACGGTAACGATTTCCGCGATTACGTTATTTTGTATCATCGTTTCATCTGGCACAGGTACAACATAATACGTGACATTATACGTTCCCCTTGTGGTGGGAGTCCATGATAATCCAACAGTTGTTGACACGCCCCTTGGCAAAAGGGCGATTGACGTAGAGTCAGCGGAACTGTCATTTACTCGCAGATGTACTTCTACAT
>JALHSY010000163.1 GCA_022865455.1 Candidatus Bathyarchaeota archaeon | reverse complement strand
GAACTTGACCTACTATTACGATGGGAAAATGCCTTACTTGAATATGCTTTATCAGGATGGCCTCTGGCATGGGGATATGAACTGCAAAATTCCGACTGAAAACGTGACCACATTTACGTTTGATGTTAGGCAATTGATAAGTGCGCATGGCAAGGTAACACGCATCAGCATAAGCGTGACTGAAACAGAAACAAACCAAACTGGACAGGCCGAACAGCAGCTTTCAACCGTAACAATAGGCCTGAAAGAAGTCGCCGAAGGAAGCTCACCGATCTTGAATCAAATAGGAATAGCCGTTCCATATTTGGTTACCAGTCTCGTCTGGGTTGCCCAAGGCCTGATCGTCATCGTACCCCTCAGCTTCGTCTGCCTAGGAATCGTCATGCTGGTCAACAGAGGAATAATCCCATCGTGGAAGAAACAATTCAGAAACAAAACCTAAGCGAAGCCCTAGCCACGCCACGCCCCTGCGTTTTTCAAAGCACCGATACTAGGGCGCTGAATAACCCAGCGATAGCGAGGATGATGTTAGCTTATAGTGGCAGGTTTGAGTGCTTTCGTGCCGGTCTTTGTTCTCGTTTCGTAGCTAGACTTTCTAAGGCGCTTATGAGTTTTGGCCGTGTTTGAGCGGGGTCTATGACTTCATCTATGTAGCCTTTCTGCGCCGCTATGTATGGACTGGCAAATTTCAGGCGATATTCAGCCACCAGTTCCTGATGTTTCTGTTTGGGGTCTTTGGCTTCGGCTATCTCTTTCCTGAATATGACGTTTATTGCTCCGTGCGGTCCCATAACAGCGATTTCGGCTGTCGGCCATGCATAGTTGATGTCTGCGCCGCTGTGTTTTGAACCCATTACGTCGTACGCTCCGCCGTAGTCTTTTCTGAGGATGACCGTGATTTTTGGCACGGTTGCCTCGCAATAGGCATAGAGCAGTTTAGAGCCGTGTTTGATTATTCCCCCGTGTTCCTGATCGACGCCTGGCAGGAAGCCTGGCACGTCTACGAAGGTTATTATTGGGATGTTGAAACAGTCGCAGAAACGCACGAAACGGCCTGCCTTCATGCTGCTGTTGATGTCTAACGCTCCAGCGCAGTGCATGGGCTGGTTAGCTACTATGCCCACTGTCTTGCCATTGAGGCGTGCGAATCCAATAACGATGTTCTGCGCCCAGAGGGGCTGGATTTCGAAGAATTCCCCGTTGTCGACTATTCGCAGTATGATTTCTTTCACGTCATAGGGCTTGTCTGAGTCGTCTGGAAGAACCTTGGCCATAGTTTCATCTGTTCGGTTCGGGTCGTCTGTCGGCTCTGTTGTTGGCGGGTCTTCCAAGTAGTTGCTGGGCAAGTAGCTCAGAAGCTTCTTGACGATTTCTATGCAGTGCTGCTCGTCCTTGGCTATGAAGTGTGCCACTCCGCTCGTTTGAGAGTGTATCATGGCCCCGCCAAGCTCTTCGAAGGTCACTTCTTGGCCAAGCACAGTTTTGACTACGTCTGGACCTGTGATGAACATATGGCTTGTCTTATCAACCATGATGATAAAGTCAGTCAAGGCTGGAGAATAGACTGCTCCGCCCGCGCATGGACCCATAATTGCAGAAATCTGCGGAACCACACCTGAGCTTATCACGTTGCGGAAGAAAATGTCGCCATAACCAGCGAGGCTTGCCACACCCTCTTGAATGCGCGCACCGCCACTATCGTTCAAGCCTATGACAGGCGCGCCTGTCTTCAAGGCCAAATCCATAAGCTTGCACACTTTCTTGGCAAACATCTCGCCCAGCGAACCGCCGAACACAGTGAAATCTTGAGAGAAAACGTAAACAAGCTTGCCCCCTATCGTGCCGTAGCCAGTTACAACGCCATCTCCCGGAGTTTTCTTCTCACCCATACCGAATTCCGTGCACTGGTGAACCACGAACTGGTCAAGTTCGTTGAAGCTGCCCGGGTCGAGAAGCAGTTCGACGCGTTCTCTGGCCGTAAGCTTGCCCTTGGCATGCTGTTCTTCGATTCGCTTCTTTCCGCCGCCAAGCTTGGCCTGCCCGCTCATTTCCCTGAAACGTCTAGTTTTCTCATCGACTGAAGGCTCCTTCACGCCTGCCATTGCCGTTCCCTCAAGTTGACGAGTATATTGTCTCACCAATATTTAGAACCTATGGAGAACGTCCGTTGATTCTAATATTGCGAAGACGCAAATTCTCTCATGGGTTTCGAATCATTCATGCGCAGTCGAGGACTCACGCAAATCATAAAAACAGAAACAGACAATATAGTGAATGGGTTGACATGAGAGAACTCAAGTTTCTAGATCTTAGGCTTTTGTGGGAGCTGGTCAAAGACAGTCGCAGAAGTGACAGGCAGTTAGCCAAAATTCTTGGCACGTCTCAGCCAACCGTGACGAGAAGGAGAGGCTTTCTTGAAAGGGAACTGATTGACGGTTACACTGCCATTCCGAAGTGGGAGAAGCTCGGGTATGAGATATTTGCAATGACTTTCACCAAGATTAAAGCAGACATTGCTTCTAAACGAAGATATGACGACGTTCGGAAAAGAGGCCAAGAATGGTTAGCGAGTCAACATAGAGTGGTCATGGCTGGCGGATGCCGAGGATTCGGTGTAGATTCTTTCATGATGTCGTTTCACAAGAGCTATTCAGACTACGACGAGTTCATGCGCAACTACAGGCTCGAACTGGGAGACTTCATAGATGACGTCCAATCCGTTCTCGTGAACCTCAGCGGAAAAGAACTCATAAAACCTCTCAACCTAAAATACTTGGCAGAAACAAGATAACCTCTCAACGTTCATAGCTCCAGCGACACATCGCCAGCCAAAACGTGCTTGGTCGCGCCATCTTCGAGTCTAAGCACCAACGCACCCCTAGCATCAACATCCAAGGCCACGCCAGACAGTCTCTCATTCCCAATTCTGACCTCCACCCTGCGACCCAGAAAGCCGGCATATTTCTTCCAGTCTGCCAGCAAGAACGCCAACCCCCTCTCAGCGCATTCGTCATACCTGCTTCCCAGCCTTTCAAGCAGCCCTTTGAACAACTCTTCAAGCCGAACCTTCTGGCCAAGCTCCTTCTCAAGCGAAGTTGCGACTTCCTTCAGCGATCTCGGAAAGACTTTCTCGACCAGAAAATTGGCGTTAACTCCAAACCCCAGAACAACAAACTTGACGGCTCTGCCTTTCGTGTTCATTTCAGCAAGTATCCCGCACACCTTTTTTCCGTTTACCAACACGTCGTTCGGCCACTTGGTTTCCACCTTCAAATCATACTTCTCCCGTAACACCTCAGCAACGGCCAAGCCAGCCACGAAGACGAGCCCTATGGCTTCGGAGGGACTCATCTCAGGTCTAAGAATGACGGAGAACCACAACCCGCCTCTCGGCGAAAACCACTCTTTGCCAAGCCTTCCATGCCCAGCCGTCTGAGTTTCTGCAATTGCAACTGTTCCTTCCTCTGCTCCTAGCTCAGCCAGTTCCTTAGCCCAATCGTTCGTTGAGCCGACCTCTCGACTGAGAAAAATGCTTCTGCCAATACGCTTGGTCTGAAGACCTTCCTGAAGCTTGTCTATGCTTATTCTCTGGGACACAAGAAATCAGCCGCTATGGCCTTTCACAAAGTTCCAGCAGGACACCCTTCGTGCTTTTCGGGTGGACAAAAGCAATCCTTGCTCCGCCGGCACCTGCCTGCGGCTTCTCATCAATCAACGTCACGCCCTTCTTCCTAAGGTCATCAAGCACTGCCTCAATATTCTTGACTTTGATCGCGAAATGGTGAATCCCTTCGCCTCGAGTTTCAAGAAACCTCGCAATCGTGCTGCCACGGTCAAGAGGCTCCAAAAGCTCAACGCCAGTCTCGCCGCCGCTTGAAAGAAACGCCACCTTAACTTTCCGTTCAGTCACAGTGTGAATGCTCCCAAGCTTGAAGCCCAAAACATCACAGTAAAGCTTGACAGCCTCGTCCAGACTCTTCACGGCGACACCCACGTGATCCATGCCGACAAACATACAACCTCAGCTCCTTTCACAGAATGTTTAAGGCATGTTGAACAAGTTATAAAAAAGTTTCTGAACAGACAATGGCGCTTGTCAGACCAAAGAAAATCGCGATGGGCCCATCTTTTTATCTAGACCTTATCACCTTCACGAAGTTTCTGTAGATTTCTTCCCCATGTTCGGTGTTGTTCACTTCAGGATGGAATTGAACTCCATAAAGCGGTTTCTCAAAATGTTTCACGGCCTGAACCCGGCAGTTCTCAGACATGGCAAGCACGGTGAAATTTGGAACCCTTTTCACCTCGTCATTGTGCGACTCCCAGACCAGAAACTCCTTCGGCAACCCTTTGAACAAATCATCTTCGTCAATCACCTTCAGCCTAGACAGGCCGTACTCAGGAACCTCAGAGGGTGCGGCTTGACCCCCGAAATGAACAGCCATCAACTGAAGCCCAACGCAGACCCCAAGAATAGGCCCGTGGAAATGATCCAGATAATCGGTACAGCAGCCCAGCTTAGGAGATTCCCAAGCAATCCGAGGTGCTCCGCCACTCAACACCAAAGCGTCAGCGTCCATCTCGCTCACCGGCGTAGTATTGGGTATTATCTTGGTTTCGCAGCCAATTTCCCTGAGAACCCTCCAAATTCTGTGCGTCCACTGGCCACCGTTGTCAACAACATAAACCTTCACAGGTCTACTCATACTCAATCGTCCCAGGCGGCTTGTTAGTAATGTCGAACACGACTCTGCTGACCTCATCCTTCAAGGCATTCGTAATCCTCACGGAAATCCGCTCCAAAACCTCGTGAGGAATCTTCGAATACGCGGCACTCATCCCGTCCAAACTTTCAACAGCCCGAGCCGCAACCACAGTCCCATAAGCCCTCACGTCACCGTGAACCCCAACTGTCTTGCAGGGCAACAAGACGGCAAAATACTGCCAAGGCCTGCTCATCTCACCGTTCTTCACCGCCTTCTCAATCTCCTCCTCAACAATCGCACACGCCTCCCTCACAATCTTCACACTCTCAGGACTAGCCTCGCCAAGGATTCTCACCGCTAGTCCTGGCCCTGGAAACGGTTGTCGTTCATAAATCTCAGGAGGCAAGCCCAGCTTGCAGCCCACAACTCTTACTTCATCCTTGTATAGGTCTCTCAAAGGCTCAACAATCTCGAACTCTATCTTCTCCGGCAGACCGCCCACGTTGTGATGAGACTTAATCCTGTCCCTCAGACCGCCACCGCTTTCAATCCAGTCTGGAGCAATGGTTCCTTGAACGAAGAACTCGGCATTCTCTTTCGCTGCAACTTCTTCAAAGACCCTTATGAACAGTTCACCAATGATTTTCCGTTTCTGTTCAGGATCCACAACACCCTCGAGTTTCCTGTAAAACCGTTCCGTCGCATCCACGACAAGAACGTTTAACCCCAGCTTCTTGAACATCTTCTCGTTGTTTTCTATCTCGTTTTTCCTCATGTAACCAGTGTCAACCAAAACACACCGCAAATTCTCGCCGATGGCTCTATGCACCAAAATAGCCGCAGTCGTGGAATCGACACCGCCAGAAATCCCTATAACCGCTTTCCCCTTTATCCTGCGCCTCAGCTCTTCAACCACTTCTTGGACGAATTTCTCGGCGTCGAACATTGAACCATCACAAGCTACGATTAACGAGCACCTATAAAAATCTTGTAAACACGTGAAATGCAAGCAAACCATTCGGCAAAAGAGACCACTGCGGGAAGGAAACGTTATAAACAGAGGCAAAACATCATTAGCCCATGCCAGACAAAGTCCACTGCGCACACATCCTCGTGAAAACCGAACAGGAAGCCAAAACCATTCTGGAACGGCTCAACAAGGGAGAGAAATTCGCAAACATAGCCCAAGAAATCTCGCTATGCCCTTCTGGAAAACGGGGCGGAGACCTCGGCATATTCGGCAGAGGAAAAATGGTCAAGGAATTCGAAGCCGCCTCCTTCGCCCTACAGAAAGGACAAACCTCAGACATGGTGAAAACGAAGTACGGGTACCATATAATAAAAAGGCTGGAATAGAACCGATAACAAGAGTCGGAACAGGCTTGTTGGCACGATAAAGACTTTAGGCCGACGACTAGTTCCCAGATTACCTCTTCTTCCTTCCAACCTCAGGTTGAGGCTCAGGCTCCTCTGCGCCGAGAAGCACTCTGAGCGATTTGACCTCTTCCCTGAGCATGCTGACCTCGCTTTCCAACGCCTTAGCCTTTGAATCAGCCATCTTCTTGAGTTCTTCAATCTCCAACATGAGATTCTTGCGTTCAGTCTCCAGATTCCTCAGCTTTTCAATTATGTTTTTAAAATTGTTCATAACCTCTCCCTCTCCTTCAACTCCCGACTCCATAGTAAATGGTCTAGAACATTTAAGATTTTTGCAACGCCGTGCGGAGAGGACGAAACGGTTTCCTTAGCCTTCAGTCTTTTCCAAGTCACGATCATGCCGCGAAACTATCTGCAGCGCCTCATCCATCACCATCAGCTTGTCCGTGACTTTCTCGAGGTATCTCTGGAAGTTGAGCGCCTTCAGCACTGCTATGCCCCTTTCCGTGATGGCGTAACCTTCTCTCCTGCCTAGGGCACGCTCCTCGACGAGACTGTTTTGCAGGAGAAAGTCAAGACGTTCTCTGAGAACGGTGCAGTCCAAGCCAACTTCGTATGCTATGTGGTCGACAGTTGAAGGCTTGCTCACTAAGATTTCAAGGATGTCCTCGTACGTTTCTAACCTTGACTTTCGCATCTGTGCACACCTCATTCCCGTAGTCTCCACCCATTAAGGATAAATCGCTTGTGAATTCTGAATCTGTACTCAAACACCTTAAACTCAGACCGCCAGATCTGGAAACACAGTTCACAACAGGTCCATGAAAACAGGTTAGCGGCGCTACCTACCTTAAATACGACGGAGGAAAAAACAAAGCCCGCAACCCCTACAATTCGGGCGATCAGAAATGAAAGCAGCTGACCGAAAACACAACACACCTTTCGAGACTGAACACGAAAAATCGAAGAAGAAAAAATGCGCATATCACCCAGCCATGGAATGCCCTACACCAGACCAGCCGTGCATTTTCGCAAGAAAAAAGAAGAAAGCCCATTAACCCACATGACTCTTTAGTCTGTCTAGGAGGTCATAGCATGGAACAGCACAAGAAACAAAAAGCCGCCAAAAAACTATACTCAGAGGCCACGAGGCTCACTGGCTTAATAGACTATCAAGAAGCAGCTGTGGTAAGCAGGACACTGATTGACAAAAAGGCTGGGACAGTAACGCTTTTTGCGTTCGATGAAAAACAAGGATTAAGCGAGCATAAAGCACCTTTCGACGCAATGGTCTGCGTCCTCGATGGAGAAGCCGAAATAATCATCTCAGGCAAAAGTAACCGCCTCAGAGAAGGAGACATGATCATAATGCCCGCCAACGAGCCGCACGCACTCAAAGCAGTAACAAGATTCAAAATGGTCCTGACTATGATAAGGTCTTGAAGCCGAACTGGCCACGAGACGGATATTCCAACTGTCGCAAGGTCTGGAAAAACTATAAAGCCCACATCACAGATTTAGGTAATCTTCCAACTGACGACAAAAAAGGTGGACTCTATTGGAAAAATACTCCCACGACTTAATCATCGTCGGAGCCGGATTGGCAGGATTGAGAGCAGCAGTTGCAGCTGCCGAAGTGAACAGCAAGCTCGACATAGCCGTACTCTCCAAGCACCATCCGCTGCGCTCACATTCGGTATGCGCGCAAGGCGGAACAGGGGCTGTTATGCGCGAAAAAGACTCATACGACCTTCATGCTTATGACACGGTAAAAGGCGCCGACTTTTTGGCCGACCAAGACGCTGTGGAATTCTTCGTCAGACAAGTGCCAAGAGAGATAGTCCTCACGGAGCATTGGGGATGTCCATGGAGCCGAAATGCTGAGGGAAAAATAGACCAGCGACCGTTCGGCGGGCACACCTTCCCACGAGCGTGCTTCGCAGCTGACATGACTGGTTTCCTTGAAATGCACGCGATTTATGGGAAAGCCACGTCGTACAACAACATTAAATTCTACGATGAATGGTTCGTCACGTCGCTCATAGTTGAAGACAAGGCAGCAGTGGGCTTGACTGCCATAGAAATGAAAACCGGCGAAATCCAGGCATTCCGCGCAAAATCCATCATAATGGCCACTGGAGGCCATGAGCGCATTTACGAGTTCACAACTTTCTCCCATTCAACTACAGGAGACGGAATGGCCATGGCCTACCGCGCAGGAGCCCCACTTGAAGACATGGAATTCGTCCAGTTCCACCCAACAGGCCTAGTTCCTTCAGGAGTGCTGATAACTGAAGGAGCCAGAGGTGAAGGGGGATACCTGCTTAACGCTAATGGCGAGCGCTTCATGAAGAAGTATGCTCCTGAGAAGATAGAGCTGGGCCCACGCGACGTGGTCTCAAGAGCAGAACAAACAGAGATTCTTGAAGGGAGAGGACTGCAAGGACCATATGGACCCTACATAGCCCTGGACCTCAGGCACCTCGGCGAGGAGAGAATAAACTTAAGGCTGCCGCTCATCCGAGACGTTGCGATAAAGCTGGGCGGAGTAGACCCTGTCAAGGAGCCAATACCGATCAGGCCGGCAGCTCATTATTCGATGGGAGGAATCAAGGCCAACGTCAAAACTGAAACGCCCATCGCGGGACTGTACGCCGCAGGCGAGTGCTCATGTATAAGCGTGCACGGAGCAAACAGGCTCGGCACAAACTCAACTGCAGAATGCCTGGTTTTCGGCGCTGTTGCAGGCGAAGAAGCGGCGAAACACGCATCATCAAGCAGCCTACATGAAGTTCCGCAGGAGAAACTCTCGGCAGAGGAAAACAGAATCCACGAAATCGTCAGCCGCAATGGCAACGAGCGGGCTCCAGCAATCAGGGACGAAATGAGGCGAATAATGAAGGAGGAGGTGTGGATTTACCGAAATGGGCCTCAGCTTGAAACCGCTTTGAAAGAGATTAGACAGCTTAAGAACAGATTCAGAAGCGTCAGAATAGAAGACAAGGGCAAGCCGTTCAACACGGGATTGCTGGAGACGCTGCAGCTTGATTTCATGCTTGACTTGGCCGAAGTGACCATAGCCTGCGCGCTTCCGAGAGCCGAATCTAGAGGAGCGCACTCGAGAACCGATTATCCGAAGCGAGACGACCAGAACTGGCTGAAGCACACGCTGGCCTACTGCACAGGTGACGGCCCAAGGCTGGAATACATGCCTGTTACGATAACTAGGTGGCCGCCTGTGGCGAGGACCTACTAGGAGGATACATGAAATGGGCATCAAAGTGGAGAAGACCGTCGAGTTTAGGATAAGCAGATTTGACCCAGAACAGAACAAACACTACGCGTCCACGTTCAAGGTTCCTATTCGCAAGGGGACAACACTACTTGACGCCTTGCTCTACATCAAAGACAACTTTGACGACTCGCTCACGTTCAGGCATTCCTGCAGAATGGGCATCTGCGGAAGCTGCGGAATCAACGTCAACGGGCAACCCATGCTTGCATGCTACACGCAAGTGCTCGACCTGGGTGCAGATTCTCTGCTTCTGGAGCCGCTTTCAAACTTTCAGGTCATAAAGGATTTGGTTGTTGACATAGAACCGTTCTTCGACACTTACAAGAGAATCAAGACGTTTCTGATAAAACCCGAGCAAGAATTCAAGAAAACAGATGAATTCGCTCAGTCGCCTCAAGACCTCAAGAAGTATTGGGACTTGACGCTTTGCATAAAATGCTCAATCTGCAACTCTGCTTGCCCAGCCGCGATAGACGCGAAGTTTCTCGGACCCTCAAGCCTAACTGCCACCTACAGGTTCATTTCAGACTCAAGAGACCAAGGTTTGGATGAGCGGCTGAAGCCGATGGCGGACAATGTGTGGCTGTGTACTCAATGCAACTCGTGTACGATGTTCTGTCCCAAGAAGTTGCCTTGCGCCAACGCCATACTTGACGACCACAGCCTGCTTGTGGAAGCTGGAAACATTCCGAGAACCGTGAAAGATGTGCTGGAAAGCGTCTACAAATATCACAACCCGATGGGGACGCACCAGAGCCGAAGAATGGAGTGGGCAAAGGATTTGGACGTCAAAACCTTCCCAACAGTTGCGAAGGCCGATGTCTTGCTCTTTGTCTGCTGCTCAAATGCTTTTGATCCTAGAAATCAGGAAATCGCGAGAGGAATGGTTTCAATATTGAACAGGCTGGGCGTTGACTTTGCAACTTTGGGCGCAGAAGAATGGTGCTGCGGAGACCACATGCTCCGACTCGGCGAGAAAGGATTGTTCGAAGAACTGTCCGCGCATAACGTGTCCATGTTTGAAAAGCTTAATGTAAAGAAAATCGTTACCATCTCGCCACACTGTTACAACACCTTCAAGAACGACAAACCATACAGCGATGCTAAACTAAACGTTCAGCACTACACGCAGTTCATCGCCGAAGCAATCGAACAAGGCAGGCTTAAGCTGCCCAACACCGTCAAGAGAAGGATTGCCTATCACGACCCGTGCTTCCTTGGCAAACGCAACGACGTCTACGACGCTCCCAGAAACGTTTTGCGGTCAGTGAACGGCGTAGAACTCGTTGAAATGAAAAGAACAAGACAAAACAGCTTCTGCTGCGGTGGTGGAGCAGGAAGAGTCTGGACTGAAGAGGCAGACCCTGATAAGAGACCGTGCGTAAGCCGTGTCAAGGAAGCGCTGGAACTTGGCGTGGAAAACATTGCTGCAGCCTGCCCGTTCTGCATAACAACCTTGGAAGACGCTGTGAAAGTGTTGGACGTTGAAAGCAAGATATCCATAAAAGACATTTTGGAAGTCATGAAAGAAGCAGCTTAATCACTTCTCTCCCACTTCTCCCACTGAGCAGTCATCGCTAGACTGGCTGCGTGCAAATCCTGCGGCTTGGAGGGATAAACTAATATCAGCCATCAAAGCCTAACAATTCAAAGAATACGGAGGAAAGCATGTTGTTTGGCTATGCTGGTCGCGTACTTCACGTGGATCTGACAACTGGGAAAACCCATGTTGAGCCTTTGAATGAGGATTATGCGAAGAAATACATCGGCGGCATCGGTTTGGGCATAAGAATGTGGCTGGACAATTCCAAGCCGGGAGTTGACCCTTTCAGCCCAGAGAACCCGCTGATAATCGCAAATGGCCCCATATCAGGCACCATGTGGCCGACAGGAGGAAACGGACATGCTTTTGTTTCAAAATCGCCGCAAAGCTACGGTGTCGGCGAAGCCAAAGCGCATGGGTCGTTTGGCACGGAACTCAAAAGAGCAGGATACGATGTTGTTGTTTTGAAGGGGAAGTCAGAAAGGCCTGCTTACCTTTGGATTGACGATGATTCAGTTCAGCTTCTAGACGCTTCACACTTAATGGGCAAGTCGCCTGGTGAAACGGATGACGCGATTAGGGAAGAGTTGGGTGACTATTACATCCGCGTCGCCGCCATCGGTGTTGCTGGAGAAAAACTGGCTCGAATGGCTTGCATCATCAACGACAAGACCAGAGCATGCGGAAGAACAGGCCTAGGCGCGGTTATGGGCTCAAAGAACCTCAAGGCAGTTGCCGTGCGCGGAACCCGCGACATCACAGTTGCAAAGTTAGACGAGTTTATGGAGTACGTTAAAGAATTTCACGAGAGAATGAAGGGCCCTGCAACGCAGAAATACCGAACCTTGGGCACGGTTGAGAACGTTCTTGTCCACAACTCGCTGTCTTGCATGCCGACAAGAAACTACAACAACTCACGGTTCGAAGGCGCCGAAAAAGTCAGCGGCGAAGTATTGAACGACAAGTTCGTCGCAAAAATCATCGGCTGCAGTTCCTGCGCAATGCGTTGTGAACACATGTGCGTGGTTGCAGAAGGACCGTACAAGAACACCATGACGCGAATGGAGTATGAGACCTTGTGGGCGCTGGGACCCTACTGCGGCGTTGACAGGTTGGACGCCATCATAAAAGGGATGGAGCTTTCAAACTACTACGGCATTGACGCGATCAGCGCAGGCGTAACCATCGGGTTTGCCATGGACTGTTACGAGAGAGGCATCTTGACGCAGGAGGAGCTCGACGGTATAGATGCGAAGTTCGGCAACTCCGACGCCATGGTTCAGCTTGTTGAGAAAATCGGCAAGCGTGAAGGTGTAGGTGACTTGCTGGCTGACGGAGCGAAGTTTGCTGCTGACAAGATCGGTAAGGATTCGTACAAGCTGGCTGCGACCATTAAAGGCGTTGAGACCACGGGCTATGATCTTAGGTGCTTGAAGACGGCGGCCTTGGGTTTCGCAGTTTCTTTCCGAGGAGCAGACCACAACAGGCATGGAGCTTACGCTTTCGACGTGAAAGGAAAAGTCAACCGTCTAGTAGCTGAGAAGGGCAGAGGGAAACTCGTTAAGGACATGGAGGACGTTTACAACCTTATTGACTCGTTCATAGTCTGCAAGTTTTCAAGAGGCACATACTACAAGGAACTGCCAGACATGGCCAAGCTCTACACGCTGGTGACAGGGTTTGAGATGACCCCAGAACAGCTCAAGCAAGCAGGCGAGAGAATTCAGAACGCTGCCAGACTCTTCAACATAAGGGAAGGCTTGACCAGAAAAGATGACACACTGCCATGGAAGGTTATGCATGACCCGATTCCAGACGAAGGCCCATCGAAAGGAGCATTCGTTAGCCAAGCAGAGTTAGACTTGCTTCTGGATGATTACTACGAGGCTCGCGGGTGGACGAAAGAAGGCATACCGCCTGTTGAGAAGCTCAAGGAGCTGGGCATGGAAGATCTGGCCAGCATAGTGGAGAACAAGGAGTGATCAAAGATGGCTGAGGTTCATGAGCGAAAGTTCGTCTCAGCCGACCCGGACAAGTGTGTCGGTTGCCAAGTCTGTGAATACGTTTGTTCAGTGACCAAGAACAAAGCGTTCAACCCATTGAAGTCAAGCATACGCGTAGTGAGGATTAACCAGTTGATCAACTTGTCTGTCACGTGTCGACTTTGCGAGAACCCCCCGTGCGTTAGGGCTTGTCCGCGTGATGCGTTGACACAGTCTGAGGAGACAGGGGTCATAATGGTTGACAAGGACAAGTGCAACGGCTGCGGATGGTGCATTGAAGCCTGCGACTACGGCGCGATTATGCTGCACCCAGAAAAGAAAATAGTTTTCGTCTGCGACTTGTGCAAAGAGAAAGGCGAACCGCAATGCGTTAAATGGTGTCCAGAAGAGGCATTAGACTTTGTTACGAGCGACGTTCTAGCGCAAAAAGCAAGAATCACAGCGGTCAAAAAACTGTTTCAAGAGGCCATAAAAGAGACGCAGAAAACCGCGTAATCCTTTTAAAAAAACCATTCTGAGTGTTCAGTGCATCTAATGATATAGAAGAAGCGCTGAAGCTTTCGTCACTGTCCCCATAGCGTGTCACCTGTTGATTAGGATACGTTTCTGGGATTGTACTTAAATAGAAAATGTAGCATTTTGTTCATGTGGAGAGGAGACCTGTTGTCATCTCTGGAACACATACAGAACGGCAGGTATGCTGTTCTGAAGAAGCTTGGGGAAGGCGGAAAAGGCATAGTGTTCAAGGCCAGAGACACCGCTTTGAACCGTGTCGTTGCGATCAAAATGCTCAAAAGTGCAGTCTCAACCGAAGAAGGATATTCACGTTTTATGCGTGAAGCACAAGCGGTTGCGAAGCTCAATCATCCAAACATTGTATCCATCTACGACATCGGTAAAGAAGATGAAAAACAGTTTTTTGTTCTCGAGTTTATTGATGGAATGAGTCTACACGAGCTTATCAGAACATACCCTGAAGGTAAATGCGACATACAAACCGTCTTAAGAGTTGGCATCGATGTCTGCTCCGCTCTTCAGTATGCGCATTCGCAGGGCGTTTTGCATCGAGATATCAAACCGGAGAATATTCTCATCACTGAGGAGGGCACGGCGAAGCTGATGGATTTTGGTTTAGCCAAGATGGTCGGAGAGCCCAGTATCACGCAAGAAGGAATAATCGTTGGTACAGTTGCCTACGTGGCTCCTGAAAATGCGTTGGGGAAGGGTGCTGACGCTAGGTCTGATCTTTACTCATTTGGCGCAGTCCTTTATGAGGCGGTTACCGGAAAACCGCCCTTTTCCGGAGAGGACGCCGTCAAAATCATCTTCAGTCACATTCACGACTATGCAGTTTCGCCGAGCAGATTGAGCCCTAAGGTTCCTCAGGCTTTGGATGAGTGCATCATGAAGCTTTTGGAGAAAGAGCCGAGTAAGAGGTATCAATCAGCGGCGGATTTGCTTACGGTGTTGAGGGGTGTTGCTGAAGGCTTCTTGAGGGAGGTTCTTGTGCCTTCCCATAAGCCGAGTGTTGTTCCAAGTCCTCGACCAACTGCTGTAAGTGAAGTTCAGCTCATCGACAGGGTTGAGGAGATGGGTCTTCTCAGAGAGACTGTTGACAAGGCGGTTAGGGGCCAAGGAGGAGTTGTTTTTCTACATGGAGAGGCAGGGATCGGCAAAACGAGGTTGACCAGAGAGTTAGGGGCTTATGCACGTTTGCGCGGGATGCAGGTCTTGTACGGCAGATGCCCTGCACTCTTCAGGATGGATGGCGTTCCTCCTTATGTGCTGTGGAATGAGGCGATTAAGGATTACTTGCAGGTTTGCACTCCGGAGCAATTG
>JALHSY010000162.1 GCA_022865455.1 Candidatus Bathyarchaeota archaeon | reverse complement strand
TGTGATGATTGGGATTATGCATTTTCAGGATGTGTGGAACTTCGATTTGGACAGGGTTCAGAAGTGCGCGATTCACTACGTGACGCCTGACGGCAAGATAAGGTGCTTCTGCACCTACAACAGCATACACCGACCAAACGTAGAAAAACAGTTCGCGATACCTATCAGTGAATGGACAAAGAAGACTGGGAAGAAAATAAACGAGCCAGCGTAGGCGCTTGCTTTCTCCATTAATTCTGTATATGTGGCATTGTCTTTCCCTTGGTCATCGGGAGGACTATTGGTCACTCGGATTTGGTCGGTGGTCTTCCAAAACTCATAAAAGTCAAGTTTAACATTACAGATAATGCGAGATTAAAGGGGAAGGTTGATCCATGAGCAGGAAGCTTTTGCTTCTCATATTCTTGGTCTTCTTGAGTCAGGTGCTGTTTGTATTGCCAATAAAGCTGAGCTTTGGTCAGCCTCCGTCTGCCGCTACCGTGGGAAGATACGTCGTTTCTGAAGACAAGCATTGGATTGTCTACAACAAGACTGTTCAGGAGCTAAAAAACGAGGGGTATGACGTGCCAGGCGATCCAAATTGGCTTCTGCAGGTCAACTACACGCGTCTTGACTACACGTTCAGAAGCGCAATTGTCAGATTGTCTTGGCCTAACGTCACAGTCGAAGGCATCGAAGGCCGCCACGATCTTAACGTGACAGCCCTCAGAATATACGACAACGGAACCATAGGCGAAACAGTCGGATCTTTTACGAGGGTAGATCAACCTCCTCGCATGCGCACTTGGGAATCGCAAGATCCGCATCTTGGAGTAATGTTCAACTCCTCCATATTCGCAGTAGGCTACAATTTCACTTACGGAAACGAGATGGTCTTCCAGTACAGTGTCAACCGAACCGAACTTCTCAACGAGACAAAATGGGGGCCAACACAAACCTACGTTTTGTACGGCGATTTCATAAATGCATCTCATTTGTTGAGGAACACAGTGTGGTGTGATGCCACGTCGGGAATGATGTTGAAACAGATATGGGACCAGAGTTTCCCCTCCTACACTTCGTATGAAGTGCAGTTGGCAACCGACATAGGAATCGAGGAAATGATAGGTGTTAAACCTGGCGACTGGGCATCGTACGGCGACACTCACCTTGAGTGGGCGTCAAACATATCAGGCCAAGAGCATCCGCCAGCAGACCTAAACTATTCGTGGTCTGACGTCAAAGTGACAGACTGGCTGGGAAGCAACATCACCGCTCAGTCAACCACTATTCTCAGGAACGGGACCGAACTGACTCAGACGTATTGGGGGAGCATTCTCTCCGGCGAAGGAAGCCTCAGCTTCAGTTTCATCCCCACAAACCTCAACTCAAGCGACGAGATTCCAGCTCCTCTCATGGGGCTGACTCCAGAGCCCCTGTGGCTCTACGTAAACGAAACCCTCATACAAAGTTATGCTGGTGCGGACAGGGAAGTGAACCATGCAAACGTTACTTACGCCTTAATGCTCAACGCAACACAGTACGGCACCATGAACATGAGCTTCTACTGGGACAAGAAGACCGGTTTC
>JALHSY010000024.1 GCA_022865455.1 Candidatus Bathyarchaeota archaeon | reverse complement strand
TGGCCAAAATAACGTTCCACGCTCAGCTATGCCTGCTCGTCATGCTCTTCACAGCCCAAGCAGCCATAAACACTCACAAACCAAGCAAAGCACGAAGCATAAGATACTTCGCAAACTAATTTAGGAACACACATGCGCGCTCATGTGCGTAAAGCCAGTTTGAAGAAGTCTCGTTCAGTCAACATGCCAACTAGCTTCTCATCGTCAACAACTGGTAGGGCTCCTACGTTTCTTTCGTTCATGGTTCTTGCCGCTTCAGTTGCATCTGCATTTTGGGAAGTTGTTACCAGTTTCTTGGTGCCTATCTCTAATGCTGGAGTCTGTAGAACTTGGAGGATGGTTCCTGAGCGCAGACGTTGAAAAACCTCGCCTGACCCGAAAAATCTTACAATGTCCATAGCGGTGATTATGCCGACGAGTCTTCCTTCTGAGACAAGGGGTAGACGGCGAAAGCTTTTTTCAACCATTTCTCTCTCGGCTTCGATGATTGTTGTTTCGCCGTTGCCGGTGACTACTTCTTTTGTCATCAAAGCTTCGACCCTTACTCCTCTGGCTTTTCGCCCGAACACGCTCAGCAGGTCTTTTTCAGTGACAATCGCAAGCACTCTGTTGGCGATGTCTACGACTGGTAAACCGCCAACTCTATGTTGCTTCATGAGCTCAATTGCGCGGTTTATGGTGGCAACGTCTTCCACTGTAGGCGGGTTTGGTCGCATAATGGATTTGACTGGTTCATTTATCGCTTTGAAGAAGGAGCCATTGAGTTCCCGCTGAATGATCTCGAACTTTCTGCCTCCTCCTAAATAGTCTACAATATCGGTGCTCGTAACTATGCCTTGAAGCGTCTTTGTTCTCGGGTCCACGATCGGTATACGCCGGAAGCCCTCTTCTGCCATGATGTGAACAACGTCATAAACTGAAGTCGTGAGTGCCGCTGTGATGACTGGACCCTTGGCAATCGTCATAATCTCTCCTTTGCGACCAGACCATTCTGCTTTCACTTTTGCCAGTTCACAACTCCTCCCACTCGACTGAAATCCCCACGTATTTGACCACTTGGTTCCACACCCAATTACGAACTCTGAGGAATTGATACTATATCAACTAAAACCAATATAAAGCGCGCGCGAGCAGGCAACTCATCCAGCCAGCGGCGAAGAGGCGCCGTCCTCTCGTCCAAGACTCTCATGCCCTTCCTCAACCCAAACTCGCACAGCTTCCCCATCACATTCTCATAATCTTCCGACTTCCCACTGTGCATAACATTCCTCGAAAAATCAGGACGCAAGTTACCAAGCCAAAACTGCACCAAACCATCAGAAAAAAGAGCCTCCCTCAACTTCCCTTCTGTTTGAACCCTTAAGCAGTTCTGTCGCCGTGCGATAGCAAATCACCGAACCAGCATTCTCCAACAGCCAACCTACGCCGTCCTTACTCATCGCCACACCCACACCTGACGCCCATCAAGTTGATTGGAAGCCTCGCCTCAAAACGTGCTCGGCAACACTCCCACATCCAAGACAACAGTCTCAACGCAGCGAAAAACCCATTGAGTCTATCCTGCTTGTTAACAACTGTTGCAAGAATTATTTCTGTCTTCTACCCTTCCTCCACAAACCCAAACCAGAACCAAAACTTCAATCGATAAATAGAGGCGGCCTAGACACTACATAGAGCAGCAGTTTGTCGGACAACCACTTTTCAACCACTCGACAAAACTACCAAGCTTCTCTCACCGCTCGAAAGCAAGATTTTAACTCTCCAAACCTCCCTAAACAAAAGACAGAGGCAAACCAAACTTGTCCACACTAACCGACGCACTGAAAAGAACCAGCGAAACACTCAAACACGGAGCAACAACCCAAGTCACAGACTACGAACAACGCTTCTCATCACTCAAAAACCTCTACGACCAGCTACTCTCAAACCTGATAAAGATGGACTTTGACAACAAAAAAGCCTACGAAACCGCCACCGAGTTTTTCGAAACCCCCACCGTCCGCTTCGCAGGCATAGACGGCACCATGTACTCACGACCGCTCTTTGACTTGGTAATCTTCTTCGGCGGCGCATACGCCTCAACCGGCACAGTAACCTTCTCCGAAAACAACAAGCCCCTAGTGAAGTATGACGAAAGAACCTTGAAGCAAGCCGCAGGCGTTTCAAGCGTCGTGCCAGTCTACATAAACGAGATTCCAGACATAGACCAGACCTTTTTCGACGAAGGCCAAACAGAAGGCGTCAGCCTCAGCAAATCATTCACAGACGAATCAATAATCGACAACGCAACCATCGCAAACTGGATAATGACGTTCGCGGAGTACTATCTCGCCTACAAGCTTGCCACCGACAAAGAACAAGACATGCGCATAATCCTCCTAGACAGGAGCCTATCCATCGAACGGGCAAGCCTGCTCTACGATACCTCAAAACGGGAGCTTTGGAAGAAAAGAAGCAGCCTCATCGGATACAAGGTTGGCAGTGAAACTGTTGACGTTAACGACTTGACCATTGCTCGGCAATGCACCTGCAATCAAGCCTTAAGCTTACCTCCTCCAAGGGCGGACTACCTAAGCTACGCAATAATAGAGATTGCCAAGCAGAATGGAGCGCTAAACGAAAAAGAGATTCTCGCAAAACTAGACATAAAGGATGAGAAACGAGCAAAACGAGTGAAACGCTATCTCAAACGGTTAACTGAAGAAGGCATCCTAGACGAGAAAAACGAATCATACACGTTAAACTCCAAATATGCCACGACTTGGGAACGCATGAGAAAGCTTGTAACAGAACTTGGCGACCATTTCTTCACCGCAAAAACCTCAGAAACCGCAACGACGAGCGTGATGAAAATTGTGAAAGACGGAAAGGACCATTGGCTTTCAACTCTCGACATCACTTTTCTCACCCTTTTCACCTTGCAGATGCTCATGGAAGAATGCTGGAAAAAGCGGATTCTTCTACTCGGCATCACGAAGGACACGGCAGCAAGAGACTTCAAAAGGCAACTGATCCCGATAATGCACAATAAAGACCTGCTGAAGACAACCGTTTCCCGAGAAGAGTTTGAAAAACTGCCGAACACCGACCGCATGATACTCCAGTCAACAAGCATCTTCAACCCAGAAAAACTCAAACCGCCGTGGAGCCTCATAGAATACGATTCCGCCTTCAGAACCATGGTTCCAGACAAGCAGAACCGCAAAGGCTACGTCATGGGAGCCATAAGAAACAGAATGAGCCTAGAAAAAACCTTCCTCAAAACCTACGTGCAACTGAGCCAAGCAAAAACCGACCTAATGCTCAGAAGCAACGTCCTCCTCACGGACCGCTTAGTCTATCCTGAATATGACTACAAACCCGAAAGCACACTGCACTTCTGGAACGAGTTCGGCGGAGCAAAAGAACCAGTTGAAATCATCCTATTCAAGGACAAAAACGTTGACAACAGACTTCAAAACATGACAATGACCCTTCTCATCGCCATGGCGCCCTCCAGCATACCGGAAGCCTTCGGCCACAACAAACCCCTGTTCATCGCCGACAAAATCGCAAAGTGGAACTACGGCCAATTCAAACGCGTCGCCGACACAACAGCCGACTGGATACTCAATAATCATAAATTGAGGAAGTTCATATTCTACATGAGCACGTTCAGAGAGAGGAGAGCCACAATTGAAGCCGCAAGAAGAGAAAACGTTTAACAGCGCCTGCTTCACCGACTTTGACGCCAAATTCAACGCGAGACTAGCCGCCGTCATACCAAGATTCTTCGCAGCAGCCGAGGAAACCAAAGTTGCAGGCACAAGCGCACGTTACCAGTGCCGAGTCAAAGTCGAATATCAGAGGGATTTGATGGGGCTCTTGGAAGAAGGCATGCTCCTGGCTGCCAGGAACTTCAAGCAGGCAGCACAGGATGAAGAGAGATACACGCTCATGGAAGTCAGCCGCGTTTGGCCTGAACACTTCGGCCTTCGTGGCTTGTCGGATCACGGTTATTATCCTATGCAGTTTGAAATCATCGAGCAGTCTGAAGCTGATTGGCAGACAGACGACAGGTCCACGATGATGATTCAAATTGACGCCATCCCGATAAATTATGACCTGATTCTAGACAAGAAATGCGAATTCAAGTTTGTCAAGGGCTTCTCCTATCCAGTTGCAGGCAGCCCGGGCTACATTTTGAACAGTGAAATGATAAACCGCATGTACAACCAGAAAACGGCTGAAAAACTAAAAGTAGACACGAGCAAGACCGTGGAAGACGCCCGCGCAGACCCGAGGCTTGGCCTGATCAAGATGTTTGAAGCAAGCAAAACCGCCATTCCAATTTACGTTGACTTCGAGAAGCTTGTCCGCTACCACTTCGGGGTCTTCGCGTTCACGGGCGGCGGAAAGAGCAATCTGATGTCAAACGTCCTGCGAAGACTCCTACTGCACACTGACAACACGAAGATCGTTGTTTTTGACATAAGCTGCGAATACACGTTCCTGCTGCTTGACCTGCTGGCCGACCCAAACGTCAACGCCAAAGTCATCCTTGAACACCGAATCGATTCACTGCAGCAGTTCTTTAACTCGATAGTCAAACCCAGAGAATACGAAACCGACGACCGAACCAAACACGGGCTGAAATGTGTAATGGACCAAGGCAAAGTGGCATACTACACAAAACCCAGACAGCAAGTCCCCACATACAGCCAGTTCACAGACGAGCTTGATGAACAGAGAAAAGGTTCCTTTGACAAGCCGCACTACATAAACGCAATCGACAAAATCCACGACGCGGTCCGCGAATACGTAGAAGAGCATGGCCTAAGCGAGAACCAAGAGGTAAGCGAAGACTTCGTCAACCACCTAAGCGAAACAGCAGCAACAACAGTCGACGAATTCAAGGTTCACGACAAAAGCGGCCTGTATGCTTGGGCAACGACAAGAAGCTCAATAATTGATGTGATAAAGAAACGGCGCTCACAGGAGGAGGAACCTGCTGGCGGATTGACCGTTGAGAAAATCCGAGACCTGATAGAGGACAAAACAACCAACCTCATCTGCATCTCAATCTCCGACCCGTACACGATAAAAGACCTTGCAATCAACCTGACACAGGACCTGCTGGTGCGCAGAAAACGCCGATTCCAAGTCAAACCCTACATCCTAATCGTCTTCGACGAAGCGCAAGAATTCATTCCAAGCAACGCCGGCGGGATAGAGGCAAAATGCTCCGCCCACGTTGAGACCCTGCTCAGACAGGGAAGAAAGTACGGACTAGGCGTGTGCATAGCAACGCAACGCATTGCCTACCTGAACACCAACGCCTTGCAGCAATTGCACACCTATTTCGTTGGAACGTTGCCACGTCCTTATGACCGCCAGCTGGTCAGCGAAACCTTCATGATAGACAAGGGCATACTTGAGAAGACTTTGGAGTTTGCGCCTGGCGAATGGCTCCTCTCAAGCTACATAGCTACAGGAATGGAAAACGTGCCAATATTCATAAAAGCAGACAACGCCGAAAACGAAATAGAAAAATACCTCAAGAAAAACGCATAGCGGTCTAACATCCCTTTCTTGATCTTAGCTTCTGATAATGTCTCCACGCAATGAAAGATAGGCCTTGTATGGTTTGAATCCGACTTTCGAGTATGCACGTACAGCCGGCGCATTATCGGCCAACACGTGAATTATTGCCATCTGCGACTTCTTCAGAATCTCTCTGACCAAGGCAGAGATTATGGATGTCGCAAAACCCATGTTCCTATATCGCTCATCCGTAGCCATGACGCCGATGTTGCTGGCGAAATCTACGAACTGGGTGTTACCGACCGAAACTACTTTTCCATCACGCTTTATTCCGAGCCAAAATCCCTTTTCCAACCGCTCTTTCTGCCTTTCAGCTGTGACTTCCCCCCACCATTCAGGATCAGCCTCTCGCATGATTTCAGCAACGCGTTCAGCATCTTCAACTCCGAGTCGCACAGGCTCATGGTTGATTTGAATGATTTCCTCGTCTTTTCTTAGACGCATCAGAACCATTTCATGTTTTGCCTTTGGCCTGTATTTCTTAAGCACCAAGTCTTCACAGTCCAAGGGAGCCTGAAGCTCAGCTTCTTCTAAATCAACGCGGTCAAGCAGCATTTCCACAGCTTTCCGGTTTCCTCTCAACTGTACAATGTAGTCCGCGTAGACCAGCATCAGACCCTCAACTTTCGTTCCTTCCAAGGCCAACAAAATCTTCGTCTGTTCTCTACGCTGTTTCAAGTCAAGAACGAAGAAGTAATAGTGGAGAGGGTCTTGGCTAACGTAATCCCAGAAAGTCTGCTCGAAACCTTCGTCTATGGAGGCAACCCTCAAAGTTTCTTCTCCAAATCTATTCTAAAGCGACAAGTCGGAAAATAGAGGTTGAGAGTCTATGCGGTTTTCGCTGGCGGCGTCATTCCACATCTCTTTAGCAGGCGGTTCCATCTTTCGTCTGTAAAGCGTTGAATCTCATCAAGTATCTTCTCATACTTGGGCGTGAACAAGTGTCTGAAACGTCCCTGAACCTGCAAGTACTCCTTCACTGGTTTCTTCTTCTGCGGAGCCAGGGCTATGACTTTGCTCGGCGTTGACAGTTGATGTTCGCCGTTCACGGCTTCCCACAACGGGAATATGCACGTCTCCACTGCCAATCTTGAAAGCTCAATTGACTTTGCAGGGTCGCTCCTCCACCCTCTCGGACACGGCGCAAATGCGTGTAGAAACGCTGGGCCATTCACTTCAATGCCTTTCCTGGCTTTCACGATCAGGTCTTTCCAGTAGTACGGAGCTGCTGTTGCAACGTAGGGCATGTCGTGAGCCACCATAATCTCGGCAATGGGCTTCTTGTTTTCCAGCTTTCCAGGCACGGCACTGCCCGCCTGCGAAGTGGTTGTAAACGCGCCTAGGGGTGTTCCTCCGCTTCTCTGGATGCCAGTGTTCATGTAAGCTTCATTGTCGTAGAGCACGTACAGGAAATCGTGCCCCCTTTCAACTGCTCCTGAAAGTGCTTGTATGCCAATGTCGAAAGTTCCGCCGTCTCCGGCAAAAGCGATGACGTCTACCTGTTCATCTTTTATTCTTCCTTTCTTTCTGAGAATCTTCAGTGCAGTCTCGATTCCTGAAGCGTTTGCTCCAGCAGTTTCAAAAGCCGTGTGCAGCCACGGGGCTGCCCAAGACGTGTAGGGGTAGATTGTTGAGGCTACTTCCATGCAGCCTGTTGCGTTTGTGACTATGGTTGGTCCTCTTGTCGCTTTCATGATAAGTCTCAGAACGGTTGCGGGGGCGCAGCCTGCGCATGCCCTGTGACCTGAAAGAAAGAGGTCTGGTTTTTCAGCGATGTCTTTTGTGGTGAATTTTCCTTCAGAAATTGCCATTCATTTCTCCTCCTATTCCCTCAACCCGACATATTTTATTGGTTCATCAGCATGTTTAGTCTGAACTGTTTTCTGTAGGTCTTCGTAGATTTTGCGTATCTGGCCTGGGCTTGTGTCTCTTCCCCCTAAGCCGTAAATGTAGTCTGTCACGTAAGGATGAACCTGTACGTCGTAAAGCGCGTGACGAACCTCACTACAGACAGCTCCGCCGTTTCCTCCGAAACTCATGCTTCTGTCCATCACCGCAACCGCCTTGGCTTTTCCAAGAGCCTTCACTATTCCTTCAACTGGGAAAGGTCTGAAAGCGCGAATTCTGAGCAAACCAGCTTTGACGCCTTCCGCCCTAAGCTCTTCTATGACTGTTTTGACGGTTCCACCGGTTGAGCCCAAGCACACTACGACTATTTCAGCGTCATCAAGCCTGTACTGCTCCAGTAGCCCGTCACCATAGCGTCTGCCACTTAACTGGGCATATTCTTCATGAACTTGCTGTATTACTTTAAGCGCGTTCCTCATGGCTTCTTCCTGCTGCCGCTTAAACTCAAAATAGTAGTTCGGCATTGCAACTGGCCCCATTGTCATCGGGTTTGACGGGTCAAGCCTGTAGGGAACGGTTTTGCCTTCATGCGTGAGCACCGTTGGCAACTGGCGTATTCCTACAAACTTTTTGACGACTTCGTCTGGGAGTACTTGCACGTTTTCCAACGTGTGGCTTAGGGTGAAGCCGTCTAATCCGACTATGACAGGCAACTGCACATCTAAGTGTTCGCCTATTCTGAAAGCCTGGAATATTGAATCGTAAACTTCCTGTGCGTTCTCAGCGTAGATTTGTATCCACCCACTGTCTCGCTCCGCCATAGTGTCCGAGTGATCACCGTGAATGTTCAGCGGCGCTGACAGG
>JALHSY010000161.1 GCA_022865455.1 Candidatus Bathyarchaeota archaeon | reverse complement strand
TGTAGTTGTTTATGTACACGCGTTGTCGGTCAACTGCGGTTGGGTGAACGAACACGTTCGCGACGATTATCAGTTCTTCAACCGCTTCCTTGGGGATTGTCCCATCTGCGACGCTGTCGACGACGGCTTTGGCTACGGCGGCCTGGGCTGGTCCATAGACCATGCTTGCCTGTCGCATGCCTGTAATGGTGACTGTGGGCACGATTAGGGTTACGGGTTTGACTGAGAGGTTCGGCTCCAGAATCGCCAACAGTGGTTCGTGCCCCGGCGTCGGTGTCGCCTTGGCTTTCGCGAATGCTTCTGCTACTGGGCCTGTTTTCTTTCCTATGAGCAGGTCGATGTGGGCTACTTCTGCGCCTTGTCCTGCCAAGGCTTCGCCTACTCTCAGGTTGAAGTCTCGTATGGTTTCGGGGGTTACGTCTATGGCCATGAATCGTTGTTCGACTGGTTTTTCTGTGATTTCGAAAGTCACTAGTTTGGGTTCTATTTTTCCGATTTTCTCCAAGTCTAAGCGAAGTTCCTCTCTTGACTCGTAGGTCAGTTCTCCGCCGACGCTCAGCGGCATTCTTACTGGTCCGACTTTAATTTTCATCATGTTGAGTGCGGCTTTTGTTCCGACGGCTCCGCTTCCTGCGATTATACGCGCTATTTTTTGGACCTTGTATTGGAGTTCTCGGGCTTTTTGGAGTTCACCATTCTTGATGTGGTTGTATATTTGGACCCAGACGTCAGGGATGACGTTGGCGCTTGCGAGTATGGCGCCTGAGCAGCCTGCTGCTAGGGCGGCGATGACTACTTCGTCGTGTCCGCACAGGACGTTGATTTTGTCTCTGACCTTTTCTAGCACGGCTAGGATGAAACTTAGTTGCCCGCTGCTGTCTTTGACGCCAACGATGTTTGGGATCTGTGCGAGGTCTTCCACCATTTGCCACGGCAGCGACAGGCCGGTGCACTGCGGGATGTTGTAGAGGACTATGGGCAGGTCGACTTCGGCGGCGATTGTGCTGTAGTGTTCGTAGATTCCCCGGTCTGCCGGCTTGAGGTAGAACGGCGTAACGATTAGGGCGGCTGTGGCTCCCGCGTCTTTCGCGTATTTCGTCATTTCCACTGTTTCTCTTGTTCCGCTTGCTCCTGTGCCGGCGATGACTGGGACTCTTCCGTTGACCTCGTCTATGACTGTCTTGATCACTCGCTTCTTCTCTTCTGTTGAAAGGTTTACGAATTCGCCCGTCGTGCCGCATGGGACTACTCCGTGAACGCCCTGCTCGATGCAGTGGTTGACTAAAATACGCAGGCGTTCTTCGTCTATGGTTTTGCCGTCGTCCGTGAACGGCGTAACTAGAGCTGGGAAGATTCCTTCAGGCTTGAACATTGCGTTTCTTCACCTTGATGTTTAACCATGCATCTCATATCATTTAAGCTTTGAACCTGCGAGTCGATCATCGGAGCATGCAAGCGTAAGTGAAAATGCTTAAATCGACAAAAACTGAAGAAACTACCACATCCGGAGAGAATGTTTTTGGACGACCTCAAAAAAAGACTAGGAATAAGAGAAGAAAACCTGAAGGAGATCAATGATTTTCTGCTTAGAAAAGATAATCCTCTCGTAAACGGATTGATCAAGATTGTGGAAAAATACGGCGGCGTTGACGGGATCAATCGGAAGGCTCGAGAGTCTCACAAGTTTGAAAACCTGATGAGGAAGCTTGAAAAGAAGAGATCACCCTTCATAAAAAACCTTGAATGGCTCATTAAACAGAGAGACAAAGAAGCCTTCATTAGCATCCCAGACTACCGCAGAAAAGTCTTGGGTAGGAAAGCTGATTCTATGAAGTTCGACGAGTCCTTCGCGGTTACACTGGAAATCAGTGCATTCAATTTCTTGCCATGGCTGATAGAAGAAGCAAAGAGGTCAATCGCAAAACAGGACCTCATGCCAAGCCGCTACATCCGAGTCCGCTCTATGAAAGAACAAGTTGAAGACGATGATGTCATTGCCTTTGCAGCGGCAATGCAAATCATTGGCGCCTCATACGTGCAGACGCTGGACACAAAAGGCACTCTTCCCGGGCCAGACGGCAAGCCCATAAACGCTCACCTAGGCGGAGCAGAAACAATCACAGGCTACTTCGGAGGCGTCGGCGCGCCAAACGAATACGCTCTGAAGTGGGTTGACGAGTTCCTCCACTACTACACTGAATACGGTCTGCCACAAGTGCTGAACACGAACCCGGGCACTGTGCTGCTTGGATATTGGCTGCGCAAGCTCGGCATTGACATTGAATTCAAAATCTCCGTGTTCTTAGGCAACGACAACCCCTACTCAATCCTTTGGACATTGATCACTGCGAAACTTTTCAGCCGAGACGACGGCTCAACCCCGCTCATAGGCTTCAACCTGTCAAACTCCGTCAATAACGAAACCATCGAGCTGACAGCCTACATGCGCAAGGCCTTCGATTTCGAAGATGTTGTCCGAATTGAACACCACATCACAGAAGCCTGCAAAAGCATCGTCAGACAACCCTACAACAGAACGGGCGAACTCGTGAAGCTTGCCGACCACGTGAGGAACATAAGCGCAAAACACGAAGGTGGACTCCCAGAAACCGAAAAAACCAGAGACCACCCGTCAGACATTCTGGACTACTTCATCCCGAAAAAGGACATAATCAACAAAGGACTTATGTCGAAACTGTTGATAAACTACCTTGACAAGCACGACGCCGTAAACAATACCGCAAAAGCCTTGACTGAACACGGATTGACAGTTATTGTAGCTCAGAACCTTCACAAGAAATAGTTCACGACCGCTCACTGCAGACCGATAATCTCACTACATTCTTTACTGCTGTAAAGCGAAAACTTGCTAATGAAAGAGGGGAAATGAGGGTTTACCAGTAGTCTTTCGGTTTTCGCAACACTAAGTAAAGCGTCGTGGCCACAAAGAACACAGTTGTCACAACCAGAATCGCCACCGCACGTCTCGTGTTGTCAAGCTCGTTGGCGCTTCCCTCGAGAGCAGTGTACTTCTGCTGAAGCTCATTGTAGGTCTCGTTCAGCTGCCAATAGCTATTGTTCAAATCTTGATAGCTTTCAGTCAAGTTGCCGAGACGGCTGACCGTGTCCTCCAGATAGGTGTTCCGAACACTAGTCACCACGACATCCACATCGTACTCAGGAGAAGACGAATCGACAATAGTGTACTTGAAGAGAAGCTCAACGAAGGTTGTGTCCCACACATCAGCAGGCACTTGGAGAGTGAAATTATACTGGGTCAGGTTGTTGTAGGTTAGGGAAACGTTGTACATGATGCTTTTAACGGTTAGGAAAGTCTTGTCAGTGCCATTTCTGAAGCCATAGATGCTAAGGTTGAAGTAGTCCACGTGAACGCCGTCAGCAGTGCAATTGACCCACAGCTCAACAGTCATGTTATCGCCGGGCACCGTTTCCCGTGTGGCATCAACTCTGACCGACATTCCAGCATAGGCCTTTGAGTAAAACGTCTTCATATCACTTGAAGATTGTGCACTGCCACTTCGAACAAGAGCCAAGGCCAAAATCAAACTGATGAATAGGGGAATTAAAGTCTTCAACTTCAAATTCTCACACCCTGATGAGGCAACGCTGATTGAGTCTCATACAAGTTTATTTAAGGTTTATTGCCATCCTCTTCCAGTCTCGCAATAGCCGACGAAAAACTTCAGAAAATCCCATGAATCGTGATGGTTACCTGATTGAACGAATAAACCGTTGATACATGAAAACAAAATAAGCAAGTGCGAAAACGGTCAAAACTATTTCAAACGACAAAATGAGCGGATTGTGTTCTACAGCCATGAAATATCCATGCTGAAAGATGTCAGTGAAAACCAAGGCTTGAAGAAATATGGCGCCACCTAAGCAGCTCAAGCCGAACGCATGAAAAAGCACTCGCAGTCGGTGGTCAAGCCTTGCGTTTGCAGTCATCTTTATCGCAAATATCAAGAGTTGCTACTGTGACTTATGCGTTATGAATCCCAACACACGACAAACCCTAATAATTCAATCTCGATATTAAGGCTAAAGAATTGGAGATGTCTCTCGAAAAGTCCACTCTTAGTCTGGACATCTCGCTTTTCCCAATAGGTACTAATTAATCAGTTGCTTAAAAGGACTGATAGAGGATTGTTCTAACCAAGAATGCTCTTCACGTACCAATACTTTCAGATTGGAATTTGCCGTGAATGTATCAAATTACTTTAGATAGATTATCTAGTGTTTCGCTGATATAATCGGTTACAGATTCCACGGTATCAGTTCCCCATTCGTGACGAGTTCTCAAGCCAAGAATGTCAAATCCAAATTTGCCGTTCCTAGTCGTGGTTGAAACTATACTGCCTAGATGATGCACGATTTCATCACGAGTCTTTACGAAGTCATCCATCCATTGCATTCTAGCCTTCAATCCTTCAGCAAAGACGGAATCCAAATTCTGGAATGTCTCATTTTCAATCAGTTTTCTCATGTGAGACGGCAATTGGTCACCTTTTTTGCCATAGCATTGCTTAATCATCTGTGCTAGCGTATCCAAGAATACTCTCGTAAAAACAAAGAACGATTTTATGTCAAGTCGTATTAATGTCGAGTTCTGTATGGATTCTATACCCCATCTTTCATCTGGTTCTTCATCTTTCTGCAATGCTTCAAAGACTGTTTTTGATAGAATCATGAACCTTTGAGTCTCGTTCTCAATTCTCTCAACGATGATTCTTATTTCGCCACCATAGTCAAGATAACTTCCATAAGCGTCCAGTTTTCTGGTATTCTTGCCATTGCCTAATCTGTCTCTTAATAGAATCCGCAATTCATCAAAACATCTATCGAAATCGCCAAAGTCCATAACTACGATTTCCCCAGTTCGGCTATAACTTTTGCGCAAGACTTATTCTTCTATGAAAGACCTAGAACAGAGGGAGTTGAATGCTAGAGTTTCTCGAAAGATTTCTTGCCGAGGTTGTTCTAGATATCGCAATAATGTGCCTCTTTCTGTTGTTCTTGTATAAAGAAGGAAGGAAATGGAAGGAAATCTCTGGCGGGTTCTTTGCAGTCACTCTTGTGTTATACCTGAGCCAGAGGGACTTCTTTTCAATCTGGCTTATTCCAATTTGGTTTCTGCTTGCACCTAGTGGTATTTTCCTTCTATTCAAAAACGCAAAAATATATGTCTACTATCTCACCCTCAATCCAATAAAGAAGAATCAACAAACAGTCGAACAATCAAAGAAGAGTTTAGCCACAAGACTCAAGAATCTTGAGAATTTTAACTATTTTCTGCTTGGAACGCTGTTGATTCTTGCCGTTGTCGCCTATTTACACGAATCCCTTATGATTCTCCAAGTCCCATTCCTCTTGTCGGGCATCGTTGCCCTTTTTATCATTGGCATCTTTTTCTTTATGAGCGATAAGAACAGCATTAATCGCAAATTAAAGGTTAATCTGATAACGTTCTTGGTTTCCAGTTATGTAGTGACCGTATTCGCCTTTCTCAATCTACTCTTGTTTCTATACGCATATTTGTCGGTGACTCTTCTGAATAGTTCAATTTTCTCAAGTCTAACACTTGGCGTCTTCTTTGTGCTGGTAGATAATGTGCTTCTTCGAGTTGAGCGAGCGATGCTATCATCGGAAACCAGTCGTTCTCTTTGCAAACAGTATTCGAGATATTATAGTGCGAACGCAAGAGTCAATCTACTTCTAATGCTCATTCTATCTGATACGCCATTGTTTTACGGTATGTTTCTTGAACAAAATATGACGACGGCAATTTGGTGGACATACGGCTTTACCATTTTCATTACGTTTCAATTCATTAATACTCTAAGGCATAGCCTAGAATTCAGAATGAAGACTGGGTTACTCGAACGGCAAAAGGTTCAAGAAGAACTTGATAAATTGAACAAATGATATTCTTGCCTTCAAACAACTCAAACACCAATCTAGCCATTAGGTTGGTTCGGGTATAACTTCGCAAAATCAAAAACTGGCTTAATAAGGGTGATAAGAAAACTCCATTTCAATATCCCAATACTTTAAGAAGTTGGTATTCAGAAATGACGTCACCAATTGCATATTCATAAAAAAGCGTGTTTTTCTGTCCACCACTCTTAACAAATTCCAGATATGCATCATAAATAGCGTTGCCACCTGCTATTTTGTCAAGAGCATAATTATATGAAAAATCCTGACTCCATCCCCTGTTTTCCACTAACTCTCTAGCCTTTGCTAAGGCTTTTTCCTTGTGTATTTCCATAGATTTGTACTTCTTGGCTTTCTCATTCATTCTTTGTTTATGAGTGACTTTAACACCACATGCCGCACACGCTTCTTCTAAACGAACTTTGTTTTTTCCAGTAGATTGAGTTATTCTGGGTGATTGGCAAAGGTCGAGAATACTCGCTTCAGGTATTTCGACGCCCAAAAACTGCTTCAGAAAGTGAACATCAAAACCCTTTATGTTATAGCCAGAAAAAACTACTCCTTGTGATAACAATGATGCTATTTCCTTTTTGGCACTCTTCAAAGTCCATTGTGGGTTTTTCGAATCAGCCCAGTACAAGTTCTGTATGGTGTCATCGCCTATCTGCACCGATAAAATCCGTTTATTATCTTCCATAATGTCCGTACCTGTATTTTCAGTTTCAATGTCAATTATGCAGTACATCAGAACACCCACAAAGATTATGCAAACAAGCGACTAATATTGCTTAGGTAGGCGCCTGCTCACATGAGTTGACGCTGATTCTGGCTTTATTTGACTGCATAAGCCTTAGAAATGGTATTTTCAAAAGGGTAGGAAGTTATTCGGCATATCGTCTAACATCGGTGTATTATCAGTTCTCCTTTCAAACTAAGGGAATACGGCTTTGCCTTCAGAATTGATTGAGAAAAACTTGCTAAAGAAGAAAGTGGCTTTCGCAGGAATCAACCCCCTTTCGTATGCTTTTTGAATATTCTTAAATCTGTCTAACTCTGTGTTAACTCTAAAACCATACCAGATATATTCAGGATTTTTCCGATTTCTTACGACTAACATATCAATAATCCTACAACGAGGGTCTTGAGGAACGCTTACTACGCTTAACTCAATTGCCTGTATATCTCTAGCAATCATTTGACAAATCAGGTCATCATATCGTCTTCCCACTTCATGAGGGCATTCTTCGAGGTTCTCATGGCGTATTGAGCATTCCCATTTTCTGACTTTCCATGCTACACTTAGCCCTCTATACTCTCCTGAGACTATCTTGGACACCATTTCCTCATTCGTTATCTTCAGTTCAACAGAAATGTATCCATCCTTATCAGGAGAGGCGTATTGTGCAGAACCAAAAACAAAAGTCCTCATCATCTCATTTGGATTTCTCGCTTTCAACTATCTTTCGTCCTTCTTCTATAACCTTCAGTATTTCTTCATCGGACATGTTTCCTCTTATAGCAATGTCTATTGATTTTGTCTGGATTCGAAGTTCCTTAATATCTGGGTGTTTTTTCAAGAATTCTCGGATTGCTAAAGCAATTGTGGCAATGTTCGCTAAAGCAGTCAAAACAATCAAAACCCAAGTAACAACTTCAGGCATTGCATGTTTACTTTCATAATACGAGTCTTCGACTTTAGCCGAAGAATCACCAACACCCTCAAAACTCGAAATAACATCAGCAATCAAGCGGTCTTTTTTTGCTTTTTTAATAGGCTCTCCATAAGGAAGACGGAGTTCAAGTTTAGTGGGCTTCATGTTCTCACTATTCTGATTAGTTCTTTAGGTTCTACTATAACTTTTCCGCAAAACCAAAACTGCCTGTCAACCGTCGTTTTGGTTGGTTGGGGTAAAGTTTTATCCAACCAAACCAAATTACCGTGACATCGGCAGGACATATACTGGAATCAGGCAAGGGTAAGTTGCAGCAAGAAGACAGGCAGAAAGAAGGCAAGAGCAGGATATAGGGGTAGTATACGAATCGAGTATACGCCCTTCATGTGTAGACAAAAGGACAACGCTTTAAAATGCGTAATGCTTCTACTTTCCGCTAAGGTTGATGAGTTTTTGTCAAGAAGAGAAAAGAAAGCTGCAGGGTTAGAGCAGCATAAAAAACTACAGCGAGAGAAAGACCTGAAAAGAAAAGAGAAAAAGCAGGTTCCGCTTCCTGCAAAACATTCGAGCGGTAAAAAATAGTTGCGTTTGAGTTGGGGGGTAAAAGGATATCTCGTAAGTTCTATGAATGATGAAAAAAGGCTAGTTGGTCAGCTAAAGAAACTAGTCTTGTGTACTTTGATTTATGCTTGCTAAGTTCGTCGAATTGCCCAATAACTGAAGTTGTCGCCTTTCATCCATTTACCACCTAAACTTCTCACAGTATCGCTAATTTCATCCCACTCATTCTTCAAGTATTGGTTTGGCTTTATTATGACGTATTCTCCATCTACTGTGAAACTCAACAAATTGCGCTGCTCTGGGCTGAACTCTTTTTCTACTGCCCTTGTGTCTTGACTTGGCTGAACCAGCGTTTTCTCTGTGGGTTCAGATCCAGGTTTGGAGCTTGTTGTGGGCTGAGATTCGGTTTTGGGGTTTGTCGTGTAGATTACGTTGAATTCGGGAATTGGATAGGATTCTGCAACGTCTTCAAAACTGTCGCTTCTTATGACTGCCGATACTTGCTTGGAAAACAAGTCGTACTTAACGTCCAGAAGTTCAATATCGTCTGGCAGGTTGGAAGTGAAAGATGATGCTTTTCCCTGCAGTGTTTCTATAAGGAATTTAGGGTGCAGTTTTATCATTCTCATTTTCATGGTCTCAACCACTCAGAATCGCTTTTCTTAATTGGCATCAAATAACTTAAAAGTGTTGTCTATCACGATCGATCAACAAAACTCTACCCCAACCAACAAGATTACTGCTAATTCTGAAAACCTAAGATAGAAAATCTAAGATGAGAAAGTCTCTTTCAAAACGGCTTCCATCAAGAATTCGGAATTTTTCTGATTTTCCATAACTCTTTGTTCTAGTTCATCGCAGAGTATCAGTAATTGCCGAACTTTCGCTACGATGCGTCTTTGCTCATTAAAAGGTGGAAGCGGTATTACGAAGTTGTTTATCAAAGACAAAATTAGATTCCCTTGTGAATGCCCAACTCCATAGGTATTAGCGCTGCATTTTTCTCGTCCTATAGGGGAATTAAGCCAAATAGCCAAATAATACGGACTAACATATTTGTTAAAGGTTTTTATTAAACCAAGGCTCACGTAAATTGCGCGCGCGCGACGGATCGATGAAACTAGTAAGGTGTTGGGAGTCGGCTTCGTGCTTCTTCAATTATTGGCAATACTTGCTTCAGTTCTCTGAAGTACTTTAGTACGGTTATTCCTCTTTGGGTTATGGCGAAGACAGTTTTGCTCTTTCCTGCCATTCTTTCTTCAACAAGACCTTGCTTAAGTAGAAAGTCCAAGTATTCTTTTAGCACGCTACAATTCACGTTTGCTTTGTACATTATGTGAGTGAGTTTTAATGGTCCGCGTTGAGCTAGCACTTTAAGGATGTCTATGTACATTTCAAGTTTGGAGCGTCTCATTGTTAAACCCTTTTGCTCGTGTGTCTTCCCTTGTAGTGGATTTTGACTATAAACCT
>JALHSY010000023.1 GCA_022865455.1 Candidatus Bathyarchaeota archaeon | reverse complement strand
TTTACGCCTGATTTGAAAGGTACCCTGGCATACTCGTAGCTCATGAAGTTTTCAAGGATTACCTGTTGAATCAGCATTGACGTATTTGCCTCTAGAGTTGTGGTAGATAGAGGTGAAAAATCTCTTATTAAAACAATTAGGCAAAGTTCCACTCAAAGCCGATGATGGTGACGTTGAAGTTTTACATGTAAATTGACAGAGTTAAGCATTTAAGCCAAAGTCTCATATGAAAGGTGAAACTAACTAAGGCATAGGATGGTTGAGACTATGGTCGTTGCAGGCAAAATTTTCAAGCTTTCAGAACCACTTCCCATAGACGGAATCGCGTCGGCGCTTGACGGTCACCGTACTGAAGAAGAGTATGAGGAAGGCGGTTACAAGTTTACGCTTGTGACAGAGGTTGTTGGGCTTGTTCCGAAGGGAAACATGCTTCGTGGTGTTTATTCGCATGATCATGTGATGCAGGTTTTTCATAGGGGTAAGGTGATTCCGCAGCCCCATACGGTTGAGGCTGTTTTTAGCTTTGCTGAGAGTAAGGGCACTACGTTTTTGACGGTGGTTGAGAAGAAGCGTGTGGCTAATTTTATTGCTAATAAGCTTAGTGAGTTGTTGTTTGAGAAGGTTGGTGGGATTGTTGAGGCTAGGATTAGTCCTGAAACGCTGCGGGAGTTTCATTTGAAGAATTCTGAGGATACGAAGATCACGTTTTTTGACAATGTGGATATTCCAAACGTGAACAAGCTTTCGCTTTACGGGCCTGACTTGGTTAATACGTCGTTGTTTGAGGAGTATGGGAAGCATGGGGACTTGTGGTATGTGGTGGCGAGAAGCAAAGAATACGGCTACGTGGTAGGCATAACAAGGGATGCTTCAGTAACCATATTCAACCTGCCAGAAACAGACAAAGAAAAATACATGGAATACACAGCCAAGCAAATACACCCACTAACAACATAGAAGAACAAGAGAAAGCGATTTTTGCTGAATAGCTCGGAAACCTGGAATCGTTCTATTAGACTGAAATTGCGAGCGCGCTACGACTAGTCAGCCTGCTTGGCCATTGTTTCTCTGTTTTCAGTGACGTAAACTAATATCGGCTGAATGTCGCCACTGATTAGCCCATGCGATTTGTCTCTAAAATATTCGTAGAGCTCCTTGTCAGTGAATACCATCAACTTCACTCTTGCCTTAACCTTACTCAGATAGAAACAATCAACTAGAGCCAGACTGTAGTTTGTCGTAGTGCACTTTCCAGATTTGACTTCGCCGATTACTGTCTTGTTCTCAGATATAAGGTCGAATTCATGTATTTGTGGTTCTCCCTCAGACTTATCCCCGCGCGCGCTAGTCTGGATAACAGAATCCTACGTCAGATAACGTCGGGAACCCGCAAAACACTAGTATTCTATGCCTTTTCTGGCTGGAAGACCCTTCTTGTAAGGGTGCTTGATCTCTCTCATCTCAGTGACGAGGTCAGCTGCTTCAATTATCTCCTCCGGCGCATCTCGCCCAGTCAAAACAAGCTCAACATGTTTCGGCTTCTCCTTTATCAGCCGCAAAACCTTTTCGAGGCTAATCAATTTCAAGCTCAAAGCCACATTGACCTCATCTAAAATGACTACGTCGTATCTTCCGCCCTTGATTGTTTCCTCTGCCAATGCCAGAGCTTGACCTGCAAGCTCAACATCTTCTTTTCCCGCGGGTTTTTCCGTTACGAATTTTCCTCTGCCGAAGGCTTTCAGCGTCAAGTTCGGCAGCTTGTCCACCACGTAAAGCTCGCCGTAGTCAAAACCTCCCTTGATGAACTGGATCATGAAGACTCTCATTCCTCTGCCTACAGCTCTTAAGGCTAGTCCAAACGCTGCAGAGGTCTTGCCCTTCCCGTTCCCAGTGTAGACCTGGATAAGTCCTCTTTCAAGCTTCGGCATCTTTCAGTGCCTTCTTGAGAAGTTTCTCAGCGGCAGAAGCAGGGTCAATCTCTCTTTCCACGATTTCCCCAACGAGCTGCTCAAACTCCCCTTCCTTTCTCAAACCCTCTAAAACCGAGCTGACCACTTTTTCCTTTATGGCCTCTATAAGTTCAGCTTCAGCTTTTTCTCGGCTTCCCTTGTGTTTCAGCCCTTTCTCCAGGAGCAGTCTGTGCTCCTCTATTTTTTCGATGAGCTGTGGCACGCCTTCCCCCGTCAGCGCCACGGTTTTCAGAACAGGCGGTTTCCATGCAGTTTCCTTATTGTTCAATTGAAGTATGGCTTGGATGTCCATCACGGTTTTATTTGCGTTCTCGCGGTCAGCCTTGTTCACTACGAAAATGTCGGCTATCTCCATTATTCCCGCCTTTATCGCCTGTATCTCGTCTCCCAAGCCTGGCGCGTGGACAACAACCACTGTCTGCGCCACTTTGATTATCTCCACCTCGGACTGGCCCGCGCCCACCGTTTCAACGATGACTATGTCTTTCCCTGCAGCGTCCAAAACCTTCACGGCATCTTTGGTTGCTCTGGCTATGCCTCCTGGATAGTTGCGGCTTGCCATGCTTCGTATGAAAACGCCGGGGTCTGTGCTCAGTTCCTGCATGCGGATTCTGTCGCCCAGGAACGCGCCGCCAGTGAAAGGGCTTGTTGGATCCACTGCCACGACGCCGACGGTCTTGCCGTTTCTTCTGTATTCTCGCACGATTTTCTCGATGAGCGTGCTTTTTCCAGCGCCTCCTGCTCCTGTGAATCCTATTATGTGAGCTTTCCCCGTGTGAGGATAGATTGAAGAGACAAGTTTCTTGGCTTCAGGCGCGTTGTTCTCAATGACTGTTATGGCCCTCGCTATGCTTCGAATTTCACCAGAAAGTACACCTTGCGCTAGCTCTTCGACTTTCGTCAATTCCCTTGCACGTCAACTGGTTCAGGTTCTTTTCGGAACGTTCTCCAAAACGTATTTTATTATCCGCTCTGTCGGTGTTCCAGGCCCAAAGACTTCCTTTATCCCAAGCTTCTTCATCTCTTCCACGTCTTCCTCTGGGATTATGCCTCCTGCGAAAACCGTTACGTCTGTCAAGCCTTTCTTCTTCAGAAGATCCATTATTCTTGGGAAGAGCGTCTTGTGGGCTCCTGAGAGAATGCTCAAGCCTATCACGTCCACGTCTTCTTGGAGAGCCGTTTCCGCTATTTGCTCAGGCGTCTGTCTTAATCCAGTGTAGATAACTTCCATTCCCGCGTCTCTCAAGGCTCGTGCAACCACTTTCGCTCCTCGATCGTGGCTGTCTAGGCCTGGTTTGGCTATTAAGACTCGGATTTTTCTTTCAGTCTGCATTCATTTTTCCCTCTTTCTAGATTACAATCAATTCCTTATATTCGCCATAAACCATGCGCAACACTTCTGTGATTTCGCCCAGTGATACGTACGCTTTTACGGCTTCGATTATGGTGGGCATGAGGTTTTCATCCTTCTCAGCTGAATAGTGAAGTTTGTCGAGAACTTCCTTCACCTTTCTGTTGTCCCGCTCTCTTTTTAGTTTTCGCAGGCTCGCAACCTGGGCTGTCTCGACCTTCGGTTCTATTCTCAGAATCTCTATTGGGCACTTGCCCTCTGCGATTGTGTAGTCGTTCACGCCGACTATGACGCGTTTCTTCTCCTCTATCTCCCGTTGGTACATGTAGGCGCTGTCTGCGATTTCTTTTTGGAAGAATCCTTTTTCTATGGCTGGTATGGCTCCGCCCATGTCGTCTATCTTATGGATGTATTCCCAAGCCTTTTCTTCCATCTCGTTTGTCAAGGCCTCAACGTAGTAGGAACCAGCCAACGGGTCCACCGTGCTTGTCACACCGCTTTCATGGGCTACTATCTGCTGTGTTCTGAGAGCTACTCTTACAGCTTCTTCAGTTGGCAAGCACAGGGCTTCATCGAACGAGTTTGTATGCAACGACTGGGTTCCGCCTAAGACGGCTGACAGAGCTTGCATCGTCGTGCGCACGATGTTGTTCAATGGCTGCTGAGGCGTCAGCGTGCAGCCCGAGGTTTGAACGTGCATGCGCATCCACATAGACCTCGGACTTTTCGCCTTGAAACGTTCCTTCATCAGCTTCGCCCAGAGTCTGCGAGCGGCTCTGAACTTGGCTATTTCCTCGATGAAGTCGTTGTGAGAGGCGAAGAAGAATGACAAGCGATAAGCAAAGTCATCCACTTTCAACCCTCTTTCAAGAGTTGACTCCACATAGCTTATTCCATCATAAATCGTGAAGGCTAACTCCTGCAGCGCGGTTGCTCCTGCTTCTCTGATGTGATATCCGCTTATGCTTACCGGGTTCCATCTTGGCAGGTGCCTAGCGCAGTATTCGATGATGTCTGTCGTGAGCTTGACTGAAGCTTTCGGCGGAAATATGCATAGATTCTGCGCGAAAAACTCTTTCAGATTGTCGTTTTGTGTAGTTCCGCCGAGTTTTTCTCTGGGCACGCCTTGCGTGTCGCCTACGGCAACGTACATGGCCAGCAGTATCGGCGCCGGCCCGTTTATGGTCATGGAGGTTGTGACCTTGTCAAGCGGTATCCCGTCAAGCAAGGTTTCCATGTCTTTGAGCGATGCGATGGCCACTCCGCATATGCCCACTTCTCCTTTTGCCATGGGATGGTCTGAATCGTAGCCCATGATTGTCGGATAGTCAAAGGCTATGCTGAGGCCGGTTTCGCCTTCTTTCAGCAGGTACTTGAAACGTCGGTTAGTGTCGGCCGCTGTGCCGAATCCTGAGAACATTCGCATTGTCCATAAGCGGCCTCGGTACATGGTCGCGTGGACGCCGCGCGTGAACGGGTACTCGCCTGGGAAGCCTAAGTCCCGCATGTAATCCATGTTCTCCATGTCTTCAGGCGTATAGACTCGTTTTACCTGCATGCCCGAATGGTTGTGGAATTCGGTTTTCCTTTCTCGGGACTGCTTCAGCCAGTTTGGTAGAGTCGTCTGTTCCCAGCGTGTTCGCTCTCGTTTCACTTCTTCGAGTTTTTTCTGATCAAACATTGTCATGTCAAACCCTCATCATTCAAGCCATGAGTTGTATCAGACTTACATATCGGTATCAAGACTAGAGAGATATTTTCTTATCGGTTTAAACCGTTTGTCTTCAGCATAAGGCTAAGCACCATGCGCGATAGGTCAGAGTGCGCTGTCTTGAATGACAAGCTTGGCTTGGAAATTGGATTTCAGAGATTTTGAGCCCAATCCGAGGCATTCTTATGGCGTGCGACAATGAGTTGGCCGGGCGCGAATCGTTTATATGTCGTTGTGGTTTAGGTTCACGCTGAAGTTTGGAGACTTGTGAATTGGGAGAAGCTTTTTCAAACGTGAAGGATCAGATCGGCTTTTGCGGAATCTGGTGCGGCAGCTGTGCAGGCGGCAACGGTTCCATAGCCGAACTGGCTACAAGGCTTGACAAGATGGTTAAGGGTTATGGGCTGGAAAAGTGGCTTCCGAGGCAGTTTGATTTTAAGGAATTCATGAGCGGTCTCGCCTGCATACAAGCCAATGGAGTGTGCAGGGGATGCAGGAACGGGGGAGGACCGCCAACCTGCAAAGTCCGAATCTGCGCTCTCCAGAAGGGTCTTGCAGATTGCAGCCAATGCAGCCAGCTTCTTGAGTGCAAGAATTTCGAACAGCTTGAGAAGAGTTATCCCAGCATCAAAGCGGATTTGGCGAAGATAGCCAGTGCTGATCGAGGAGAACTGGTTGATAAGTGGTTGAGTGAATTAAAGACCAAGTGGCCTCATTGCGTCCTCTTCTGTTCATCAACTGAGAAATGACAAGGTCAACTCGATTTCTCCATGATGACAGCTGAAACATTCCTAACAGGCTCTCTCTGCCTGAACTGCTCAGGTCCGTCAATCGTGTTTCTTGTGTATCTGCCTGATGGAACTAAAACTGTGGCTAGAGCTAGAAGTTCACACCAGTCCAGATGTGTGGTGAGAGCGGTGGAAAGCGTGAAGGTGAAAGAGGCCAGAAGAAACGAGGTCGCGTATTGCGGGTGCTACTGTCGAAATTGCCACTGGTATTCCGACGCCTTGAGAAAACCTGCTGCGCAGCTGTTGGGGTTGGTCAAGGCCAATTTTGAAGTCGCAGGCTGGATCAAGGAGAAAGGCGGCAGCTCCACAGAAACAATCAAGAGCCTCGAAATTCTGTCAAAGAGTGCGTGCGCCTTTAACTGCAATGGCGGCAGTGGCTGGGCCGGCTGTCCTGTCCGCAAATGCTGCACTGAGAAGAGCATTGATTTCTGTTTTGAATGTGCAGATTTTCCATGCGATAACTGAAATGAGAAGGGGAAGCATTCGAACGTTTTCAACAAGGCAAAGAAGGAAAGACTTCAAGAGATGAAAAGCATCGGCGTGGAAGAGTGGATTAAGAAGCAGTGGGAATAAGCCGGTTCCAGCTTTGAGAAAGTCACTTCCTGTATTGAAGCAGGCTGGCGGCTGCAGAGAATCCCCATCCGTAACCAACCATCAAAACCACGTCGCCGTCTGAGAACCTGCTCCGAGACGTTATCCTTTCAAGTATGAACGGTAAGCTTGCGCCCGCAAGGTTGCCACATTCCTTCAGCACTTCATGTGACTCCTCAAGTTTCTCGCCGTCAATTTCGTGGTGCTCAGCCAACGCTTTAAGTATTTTTTCGCTGCCCGTGTGGACTGCCCACTTCTTCGCGGCTTTCATAATGCTTTCAGCGTTCTTTCCGAACAGTTTCTTGAGCGTCAAATCCGTGTAGGCCACTCCGAGCTTCAGGATTTCCTTGTCTAAATGGGAGTGGAAGCCAAATCTGAATGGCTCGTTTATGGTTGACAGTCGAGAGTAGCCAGCCAGATAGTCCTTCTTTCCGATGTTTGTAACTTCAACGGTTTCCCTGACTGTTAGGCCCTTGTTGCTTCCATCTACGATTGCGGCGGCCACACCGTCTCCGAAAAGGAAGTGCTGCATGGTTGCCACCCACTTTCTCAGCTCCAGCTCTCTTTTTGCTTCGTTGCCTATCGAGCTGATTTGGCTGATTTCCATGACGTCCTTCAAGCCTCGCACCTGATTCTGGAACCAGTATGAGCTCACCCCAGAGATACACAACAGGACATTTTCTTTGGGGTGTCTGGCAAGATGGTCTTGGGCAAGTTCCAAAGTCTTCATGAATGCGATGCTAGCGATTCCTTGAGCGTTAACATGCTTCACGTAGGGATCCAAACCGAGTTTCGGAACCAAAAGCTGACTAAGGCCTGGGCTGAGGAAGGGATTCACATCATACGCTGCAACGAAATAGCCTACATCTTTGATCGACATATGGGCTTTCTGAAGGGCTTTTTCGCAGGCTTCCGTGCAGAGGCCAACAAGCCCATCCTCGCTCATGACGGTCTCCGTTCTTGAGTCTCGATCTGGCTGGTCTACAAGGTAGCGCTTTGAGACTCCGAGGTTGATTATGTTCTGTTTGACGCCTTCTGGCAGTGCACATGGAAAAGACTCAATCAGTTCTTCAGTTGTATAGCCGCTTCTTGGCAGGGCAGTTGACAATTGCAGTATTTGCATGTCAGTAAGATGGGCGGGAGAAGTTATAAAAGGATTTTTCGGCATGACTTGACCTCAGCTTGTCAGTTCAAATGAGATAGAATGTTCTACGTTACTTGTCACGTGGGCTTTCCGAAAATCTTATAGTCGTTGAAATCGACTAACTACATCCTTCAAAATTGAGGTGTAATAAGTGAAGAAAGTCGGAATAGTCGCTGGAAGCATTTCAAGATTTGATAACCCGAGACATACGTTGGCGGAAGAGATGTGCGCAGAAGCAGTTAAGATGATACTTGATGACATGCCCGACCTTGAGCTTGGAGACTTCATAAGGAAAGGCTATGCTTGCTGCTACTCCTACTTTAGCGACATCCTCGAACAGCAGCAGTGTATGCACTGGATAATCCATGACTACTTGGGCTTAAGCGCTGTACCCGCGTACCGTGTTGAATCAGGCGGCGCCACGCCAATCGACGCTATAGTCAACGCGGCTCTGTGGATTCGTTCAGGCATGTTTCCGGTAGTTCTTGTGGTCGGTTGGGAAAAGATGAACGAGTTGCCGATTCAAAAGGTCAACGAGGCAATAGCCATTGCAGGCGACACGGATTGGGACTTCGTTTCAGGTTTCACTTACAACGCCTTCTACGCCACTATGGAAGCTCGACGAATGCATGTTTACGGAGACACCGAAGAAGACTTGGCTGAGGTTGCAGTGTTAAATCACAACAACTCGCTAGACAATCCCTATGCACAGTGGCCGGCGCAGCACGGCTTCAGCAAAATCACTGTTGAGGATGTTTACAAGTCCCGCTTGATATCGTGGCCGTACAGGCGTTATGAATGCGCCATGACCAGCGAAGGTGCCTCAGCGCTGCTCTTGGCAAACGAAGAGATGACTAAGAAACTGACTGACAACCCTGTCTGGATAAGCGGCGTCGGCTTCGGCACGGACACGATGAGAGCCGGAGACCGCCCTGACAATCCGGCATGGAAAGGGCTGTACCCAGAAGACGAGAAAGTCTGGCCGAAGAACATTCCAAAACCGATGTCGCCTTACCCTGACCTGCTAAACTTCGGCTCGCTCCGAGTGTCTGCTAGAATGGCCTACAAGGATGCCGGAATCAAAAACCCAAAGAAGGAGATAAGCTTCGTCGAGATTTTCGACCCATACGCTGGCGTGGTCTTGGCTGGGCTTGAAGACTTTGACTTCTGCAAGAGAGGAGAGGGAAAGAAAATGGTTCGCGACGGTGTGATTCAACGTCACGGAGAGCTTCCATGCCAACTCAGCGGAGCTCTGACCGCGCAGGGACATGCAGTGGGCTCAACGTCAATCGCTCAAGTCGTTGACAGCTACTGGCAATTAAGTAACCAAATCGGCAAGAAGTGGGGTGCACCAAGCAGACAGCTGAGCAAGCCAAAGAAGGCTTTCATACACGGGCACGGCGGCACAGGATGTCAAGCCGGCGCCGTAGTCTTGGAGGTGTAAGGACAATGAAGCAGCCTGGATCTGAAAAAATGATTAAGCAATCACCGTACGACGAGAAATGGTGGGAAGAATGGGAACGCAAAGGCGGCTGGAGACCAGAGGGCTGGAAGATAGTTGAGATGAACGATGGACCGACGCTTAATGATTTGAAGCCTGAGAAGTTCCTAGTGGTTCACCGTCCGCATGGCAGCATGTTCCATCACAGCTATGGCAAGGTCTCACAGTTCTTCATAGGCTTGTTGGAAGGAAAGCTGTACGGCACAAAGTGTCCAAAATGCGGGCTCGTCTATTGCCCACCGCGTGCACACTGCTTCAACCCGAAATGCAGATTGGCTGAGACGAAGTGGGTTGAGCTTCCGAAGAAGGGCGAGGTTCACTCGTACACTATTATGGCTATAGCGTGGCCTTCAATGGCGCATCTGCAGCCGCTCGTCGGCGCGATGATCAGAATAGACGGAACAAACACCTGTCTGCCAATGACCATGAGAGACGTCGACCCTGAAAAAGTAAACATCGGCCTGAAAGTAAGAATAGACATCGCTAAAGACCCGAAGGGTGACCTGCTTGACGTCTACGCGACTCCTGCAGAAGAACCTGTGGCTCCGAAGAGAACGCCGGAAGAGCTGAAGCGTTTCAGAGAAGACATGGAAAAGACAAGAGCATGGGTCAAGAAAACATTCGGCACAAAATAGAATCATAAAGGCTTGAAACCAAGCCTCATCCCATTTTTAACATACTTTTTGCGGGATTCCTTCATTGAAGGGCACGATTGAAGTGTTCAATGGCTTCTTGTAGCGTCTTGCCAAGAGCGCTTGAGCAGGGCCTTGATGAGACGTTTTATCACTTTCTTTGCGTTCATGCTTCCATATTATCTTCCCTCTTGCGCTTATGGATTCTGAATCCCAACTATGAATGATTGCTAATTACTGATGATTCGGAAAATGGCTAAATACTCCTTCAAACACTATTCAATTTTCCACATCAACCTCAGCCTTCAAAGGAGTAGTCTTGAATGAATGGTAAGCCGCTTGTTTCCATAGTCTCTGCAGGGTTATCCAAGTTTGGAAAGCTGGAAGGATTGTACACAAGGGAGATTTTTGCTCTGGCGGCCAAGGAAGCGTACGACCGATGTCCAAAGTTAGACCCCAAGAAAGACATCAAGGCCCTGTTTGTTGGACACATGGGCGAATCCTATGAGCATCAAGGCCACACTGGAGCAACAGTGGCTGACTGGGCTGGCTTGCTTCACGTACCGGCCACAAGAACAGAAGCAGCATGTGCATCTTCAGGCGCGGGGTTGAGGGCTGGGATTTACGCTGTGCTTTCAGGTTTGTGCGACACCGTCATGGTCGGCGGTGTTGAGAAGATGACTCATCGAAGCACGGCTGAGGTGACTGAGTACCTTGCCATGGCTTCGGATTACCCGTTTGAACAGTGGAATGGCATAACCTTTCCAGGGCTGTTCGCGTTGATGGCTACGGCGCATATGAACGCTTATGGCACAACTGAGAAGGACTTGGCGATGGTTGCCGTGAAGAACCACTATCACGGGAGCATGAATCCGAAGGCTCAGATACAGAAGGAGATAACCCTTGAGCAAGCCTTATCCTCGCGGGTGGTCGCTTGGCCGCTAAAACTATACGATTGCTCGCTGATCACGGACGGGGCAAGCTGCGTAATCATTACTAAGTCTGAATTGGCGCGGAAATACACAGACACGCCAGTGCACATAATCGGAAGCGGACAGGCAAGCGACACCATAGGGCTTTACGAAAGGGAAAGCTTCACCTCGCTCAGGGCCGCGAAAATCGCGGCAAAACAAGCCTACGAAATGGCCGCAGTCAAACCTGAAGATGTAGACCTCGCTGAAGTTCACGACTGCTTCACCATAGCAGAAATCATAGCCTACGAGGATTTGGGCTTCTGCAAGCCAGGCGAAGGCGCAAAACTCGTCGAAAGTGGAGAGACGAGACTCGGCGGAAGAATACCCGTGAACACGAGCGGAGGCCTAAAGTCCAAAGGGCATCCCGTGGGCGCGACGGGAACAGCGCAGGCATATGAAATGTATTTGCAGCTCACTGGACAGGCGGACAAGCGCCAGGTGAAGGACGCGGAAATCGGATTGGCGCACAATCTCGGCGGCTCAGGTGCTACTGCTGCCGTCCACGTTTACAGGAGGGCTTGACAGATGAGCGAACAGGTGCCGTTCACAATAGAGCAATTCTGCAAGTGGGCAAGTCAGGGAAAAATGATGGGCGGAAAATGCAAGAAGTGCGGAAAAATCCAGTTTCCGCCGAGACCGCTTTGCGACAACTGCCTTTCTCAAGAGTTCGAGTGGACTGAAATCCCAACAAAGGGAAAACTGCTAACGTACACAGTCATCCACGTTGCGCCAACACAGTTCCAGTCAATCGCGCCATACGCGGTGGGCATCGTTCAGTTTGAGAACGGGTCGAAGCTTCCGGGCATGATCAAAGGCGTTTCCCTAGAACAGATAAAAATAGGCATGCCACTCACAATGCAGTTTGAGGCGTGCGCCACTACTGGTCAATGGCCGCAGTGGCCGAGATACCACTTCAAGCCATCATGACATGGAATGTGCTGCTTTGTTTTCCGCGTTTTCTATTGTTTTTCAGGAGTCCTGCCAACATACTCTATCAAAGACGGAAGGTCTGCGAGCGACGTGATGAAGTAGTTTGCTCCTGAACTGATCAGGTCTTTCGGTGAAGAGACTCCTGTCGGCAAGCCAACGGCAGTCACCTTCAACTCTCTAGCGCACTTCATGTCGATAGTGCTGTCTCCGACAACAATTGCCTCATCAGCCTTGACTTTCAGAGCCTTCAGAACAGCTTCCAAGTGTTCGCTGTTGGGCTTGACATACTTCACCTTGTCCCTGGGGACAAGTGCATCGAAATAATCCTCAATCTTGAACCGTTTCAGAACGTAGTCCATGGATCTCTGGCCGTTAACCGTGCACAAGCCCATCTTCAGCTTCATCTCCTTCAGAGCCTTCAAGGTCTCAACCGCCCCTGGAAACAAGCTTGTGTTTTTGGCGGCCTCCAACTCGTATTTTTCAGCAATTGCCAAGGCCTTCTCCCGCGCTTCCACCATGCTCTTTTGAGACTTGTCGTGGTTTTTCATGAAAATCTCGGTTTTCTTCAGCATTTCAAATATGCTTTCGTTCAGCGAGAGCACTGAGGCAGGCAAACCTATGCTTATGAGGAAGCTTCTGACCTCAGCTCGAACTGCTTTGAAGTCTATGTTGAAAGCCACGATTGTTCCATCCAAGTCGAAGATGACAGCTTTTACAACCATAGCATCCACTCTTGTCTATCGGTTTAGAACCGTCTAATCGTGTCGTGAAAGAGATATACTTTACGGTAAAGCGAGTCAAGTTGCTTGCAGTTTGCTTTTCGAGTCTTCAGAATGATGTCCTGCCACTGGCATAACCTTGATGAAGCAAATTGAATATTCAACCTCTCACATAATGTTCTCCTGATGTGAAATGAGCGTTGAAGAATACACCAAACAGACTCTTTGGCCCATCCTGATCGAGACAGCCCACGCCTTGATAATGTACCCAAACCACAAAGCCTACACAAGAGACGTAATCCTTCTTGGAAAGCCCGGAATAACTGCCGCAGAACTGGCTGTAAGGCTTAAGATGCCCTTGGGCGAAGCTGTGGTAATCCTCCATGAGCTGAGTGAAGAAAGGAAAATGAAACCCTAGGAGCGCTATCTGTCTTCTTTTTGCCGTCTCTTGATTGCTTTGTTAAGTCGAAGGTCCTGCTTGTATTTTGTTCTGCATGGGTGTCCTTCTGCCCTGAATATCCGTGGTTCCTTCAGGGTGGTAGCGACAGACCATATTGTGCCGAGTTTTATCTTGTTCTGATGAGAGCACACGTACCCGCTGTGATTGGACAGGATTTTCTGCGCAGCTCCTACATCGATTTCTCCGTTCTGTCGTTTGATTGCTTCGTAAATAGTCGCGTATCTGGGCAGCGAGTCCCAGTTGCAGCGCGCTCTCTCGTCTAAATCTTCCATAACCTGCATTTCTGCGTGAACAAAATGGTTAGTGCAGACCATGAAGCTGTCGCCGTTCTCTGGTCGCCGCATCCTTGTCTTGTCGGGGGAAGCTTCAACAACTGCCAAATTGCCCTCCCTGTCGGCGAGAAGATAGTTGTCTGCTGCTGAAAAATGAGCGTTCGAGAGAAGCTTGACTGCTTCTTCTACGTCAGCGCATTTGTCAAGGACGCATCTGAGAGCGAGGCAGAAGCTGACCCCAGGCTTGACTGATTTTCCTTCCACACCTGTCATGGCTACGGCCAATCCTTTCTCGTTTACGCCATCTTCTCTTCCGATGAAAATGTCGGTGTGACCGAGGCTCCAGTACCCGTCGTTAGGGCAGGTGAGATAGCCTTCAGTGTATTTCTTGAAGCTGTAGAAGAAGTCGTAGTTTCGTCCAAACACAACATCAGAATTGCTGACCGCTGCGAAGGCACTGCACATGGGCCCAACTTTGAAGGCACCGACGC
>JALHSY010000160.1 GCA_022865455.1 Candidatus Bathyarchaeota archaeon | reverse complement strand
GCTTTTGCGTGCCATTTCATGAAGTTAACATCTGCCGAGGCGATTACGGCGGCTACCATTAACGCGGCGCATGCTGTTGGCAGAGCGGGTGAGGTTGGCAGCTTGGAGGTTGGGAAGAAGGCGGACGTGATTGTTTTGGACGTGCCTAACCACAAGTTTCTCGGCTATTCCTTCGGCGTGAATTTGGTTGACAAGGTTGTTAAGAACGGCAGGGTTGTTATTGATAAGGAAGCGCGGAAGAGCGGGTTTCCTATTTTGAAAGAATAAAAAATGTGAGGAGTTTCTCTTACTTCAGTATTCCTCGTTTTTCGAGTATGGTGTAGATTATCCATGCTATTATGCCGTAGATTACGCCGTTGAATACTGCGATTATGAGGGTAGCTGCCGACATGCCTAGCACTTGATAGGATATGTCTGCTGGCAGGTTCAAGCCGTCGTAAATTTGTTTTCCAGGGGGCATGTCAGGGTAGGCGAGTGTGGCCGCGAGGAAGATGAAAAATACTGCTAGAAACACTATTGCTCCTTTCATGTTGTCATCTCCTCTTTGGCTTAGCCTGAAAGGGTTGGGCTTTAAAAACGTGATGGATGTGCGTAAAGGATTAATGTGTGTTTCTGCTATTTTGGTTGTTGGTGAATGGTCTTGGCCAAGTTTAGTGTTGAGCGGCCTGTCCGAGCATTGACTGGTTCTGAGCTGCATTGTAAGAATTGGCAGATTGAGGGTATTTTGCGGATGCTTTGTCACGTTTTGGATCCTGAGGTTGCGAAGGACCCTGAGCATCTGATCATTTACGGTGGAACTGGCAAAGCTGCGCGGAATTGGGAGTGTTTTGACAAGATTGTGGACACGCTTGTTGAGCTTGAGCCTGACGAGACTATGCTGGTTCAGAGTGGTAAGCCCGTGGCAGTTTTTAAGACGCATGAGTGGGCTCCTAGGGCTTTGATTGTTAACGCTATGCTTGTTCCGAAGTGGGCGACTTGGGACTATTTCCTTGAACTGGAGCAGAAGGGTCTGATTATGTATGGGCAGATGACGGCTGGCAGCTGGTCTTACATTGGCACGCAGGGGATTTTGCAGGGTACTTACGAGACTCTTGCGGCTGTTGCGAAGGAGCATTTCGGCGGAAGTCTGAAGGGAAGGCTGGTTTTGACGGCTGGTTTGGGTGAGATGGGCGGTGCGCAGCCCTTGGCGGTGACGATGAATGATGGTGTGGCTTTGGTTGTGGAGGTTAATCCTTGGGCGATTGAGCGCAGGCTGAAGCATGGGTATTTGGATGATTGGACTGACAGATTGGATGAAGCGATTAGATTGGCGATGGACGCTAAGCAGAAGGGTGTTCCTCGTAGTATTGGTTTGTTGGGTAATGCGGCTGAGGTGTATCCTGAGCTTCTGAAGCGGGGCATTATTCCTGATGTTGTTACGGATCAGACAAGTGCGCATGACCCGTTGAACGGGTATTATCCTGCTGGTTTCAGCAAGGAGGAGGCGGATGAGCTTAGGAAGCTTGATCCGAAGGAGTATGTGCATCATGCGATGGAGAGCATGTGCTGTCAGGTTGAGGCGATGGTTGGGTTCATGCGGAAAGGTTCCATTGTGTTTGATTATGGCAATAACCTTCGACAGCAGGCGCTTGATGCGGGCTACAAAGACGCTTTTGCCTATCCCGGGTTTGTGCAAGCTTACGTTCGGCCACTGTTCTGTGAGGGAAAAGGCCCATTCCGTTGGGCTAGTCTGGTGGGCAGTGAAAAGGACATTTACAAGTTGGACGATGTTGTCTTGAAGGAGTTTAGTTATGATGTTGGGTTGTGCAGGTGGATACGGAAGGCGAAGGAGCAGGTGAAGTTTCAAGGCTTGCCCTCGCGGGTTTGTTGGCTGGGCTATGGTGAACGTGCACGGTTCGGTAAGATTATCAATGACATGGTTGGCAGCGGCGAGCTTAGTGGGCCTGTATGGATTGGGAGAGACCATTTGGACGGTGGGAGTGTGGCTTCGCCGAACAGGGAGACTGAGGGCATGAAAGATGGAAGCGACGCAGTTGCTGACTGGCCGATTCTGAATGCTTTGATTAATGCAGTTGGAGGAGCTACCTGGGTGAGTGTACATCACGGAGGAGGAGTAGGCATAGGCTACAGTATTCACGCAGGTATGTGCCTAGTGGCAGACGGGGCAAAGGAAACAGAAAAACGCATAGTAACGGTGCTAACAACTGACCCGGGAACGGCAGTAGTAAGACATGCGGATGCAGGATACGAGACAGCACGCAAGATGGCAAAGCAAAGACAAATCAAGATACCAATGCTAGAGTGATAATTGATTGTTAGTCACAGAAAATGTTTAATAATGTTCCCCAGAATACAAATTGAGGCTTTCTATGACGCTGTGCGTTTGCATTAAAGGCAAAGATGGATGGTGCTTGCATCTGATAGCAGAGGAACATTTGGGGATCCAAGAGCTGTAACTGCCCAAAATGATAACATGAAAAAGCTCTACCTTGTGTCTAAGCATGTCGGTGTTATTTTGGCTGGAAGCGGCGAACTTGGCTATGGTGATGAACGAGATTTCCGAGAAGATTCGTTCGTCCAAGATTGAGGGTGTTACACCTATCATGGGTGAAATAAGGAAAGTGCTTATTGAGCGATATCAAGAATGGTTCGCGGGCTACCAAATCATGCCAGTCCCGGGCAATCCCAACCCCGACCGTCCAACACTTGTCGTGTTGATAGCAGGATATGACATAGACAGCGCAGGAAAACCTACAATTCAAAAGATCTACAGTTTCAACTGTCACTTCAACTTCGCGCCAATGCTTCATGACTATGGTTTTGCTATTGAAGGAGTTGCTCAATACGCTCTGTATCTTCTTAATAGACTTTATACACCTGAGTCAAACGTTGATAAGCTTCTGCCGTTGGCGGCATATGTCATATCCGAAACAGCAAACCAAGATGGGAAAGTAGGTGGACCGATCCAGACGATCAAGATCACTTCTGATGGCGGTGGAGTTACACTAAGCCCAGAAGACATAAATAATATTGTTTCTTCAAATACTGATAGAAGTAAAAAGCTTAGATAAATGTTCTTTGGCGAGTAGTATGTCTGAGAAAGAAATCAGAGTGATAAAATCGCCGATTGTTCCTACGCCTGGGGCAGATGAGAACATAGTAATACCAGAAAACAAGGTAGTATACTATATCCGACTCAATAACGGAATGGTCGTGACAAAACCAGAGGACTTTCCAAACGATCCAGAGACAGAGGCGGCCGCAGAACCCGAGCAACCAACAGACTGAAGCTGTCTGAGAAATTGATGGTTTTTGTAAGAGAACAGCTGGAATGCATCAGAAGTGCTCTTTGCCGGATTCGATTTATGTTAGTAGTGTCGCCATCTGTCAACAGATTGCGAAAACCAAAAAAGACCAAACCCTAACTCTAAACCACACTAGGAGACTGAAGCTTTGGAACAGGTGGCTGCTTGTGGGATTTGTTGTGATGTTTGCGGGCTAAACAAAAAGTTGGGTTGCGTTTGCAGTTCTGGTACTGAAGAAATAGCCAAAGAGAAAGTCAGTACTAAATGGGGCGGAAAAGGCGTGCTGTGCTTAGTCTTGGATTGTGCTGTGAAGCGTGGTGTTGCCTATTGCATGCGCGACTGCAACGAGTTCCCATGCCAAAAATACTGCGAATGGCAATTCCCCTATGGAAAAGACTACCTAGAAATGCACAAACAAAGAATCAAACAAGAAAAACCAAACAAACCCCCAGAACCTACAAGATTCTAACTAGAAGTTCAAGGTATATATAGAGGCGGGCTAGACACCACAGAGAGCATCAGAGCAAGCTTATTTCCTACCTAATGCGAAACTTATTCCATCAAAAACCATAACCGCAAGCTCTAACTGCCCTTGGCTTTTCGAGTGTCTGCGCCGCACCAGTGGCACTCATTAATGTACAAGGAAACAGGCTTACCACACTTCAGGCATCTCCACTTCCTGTCCTCTTCCTCGAGCCACTCCTCAACCTTGCCAGCCTTGATCTTCGCCAAATTCGCCACCAAATCCTCGCCTCGCTTCAAAGAGTGGTCAGCAATCGAATGAAACCTCTTACAGTCAGGATACACGTCACACTCGTAACAGAACTTGACGCCCTTAGCCTCTTGGCACTTGATTATCTTGCAGTTCTTTCCCCATCTCGCATTGTCCCACCCGTCAACAAGCACCGTCTGACAACCCTCGCACCTTATGTCCTCAGGCTTACACTTGCTCCGCCTAGCCACTGCCCGCCTGAGTTTCTCCGAATCCTTTCCAGCCCTGTAGATCAAACAGAAGCCACAGTGAATCCCGCATCTGCCGACAAGATTCTCGTTAACCAAAGTGCCAACCACTCCCCCCTCCCATTGTCCTCTAGGCTCTATACGACTTAAAACAGAAATCTGCCCACAATAGCTTTTCGTTTCGCCCCGCCAGCCTTGCTTCTGCGTGCCACATTACCGCTCGGCTGAGCCTTCTTCTTACCCATCATCTTCATCGTCAACATCGCCGTACCCGCCACAATCGAAACCGACACAACCCCAAACACACAATCAGCAAGCAACTCAACAGGATACGTGTACTTCTGACCGCCTTCGTCAACTGCTCGCCAAGCAAACGGAAACCCGTAATACTTCTTGAAGATGCCTATCGAGTCAGGATTGTTCTCAACAAGCCCGCTGCCAAAACCCACAAACAACCCAACAACCACCACAACAGCCACAATACGCCAATTCACCTTCAAACCCGTCCGCCACCCACGCTCTAACAGCAAACCACGCAAAACATAAAACCTTTTGCCCAACCTCAAGGACGCGTTC
>JALHSY010000022.1 GCA_022865455.1 Candidatus Bathyarchaeota archaeon | reverse complement strand
CTTGCCGAACTCGGTGGTCATCCCCGTTGAAGTAACGACAGCCTTGCCGCGTCCATAAACGACAACAGTCCCAGTGAAGACCATGTCTCGCCTATCGTTAATCGGCGTTTCCTCCGGAAGCGGTGCCACATCCTTGGTCACTGGAGAGGATTCACCTGTCAGCGAAGCTTCGTCAACTTTCAAGTTGAAGCTCTCTAGAAGTCGGGAATCCCCAGGAATCTTGTCCCCCGTGTATAACAGGACAATGTCGCCTGGTACGAGTTCGCTTGTTTGAACCTTAACTTCTTTTCCGTCTCGCAAAACCATTGCGGTGGGAGCGGTCATCTTTTTCAAGGCTTCTAAGGCTTTCTCCGAACGGAACTCTTCAACAAATCCCAGAATTGCGCAGGCAAGAACAATGGCGATGATGACTATTGCGTCGGTGATTTCACCCAAATAGATTGAAAGGCCTGTTGCAATGAGCAGTATTACGATGAGCAGGTCCTCAAACTGTTCGATGAACATCTTTACCGCTGAGGGTCCTTTCTCCTTTTGAAGTTCATTAGTTCCATACTGCTGGCGTCGCTTCTGCACTTCTTCCTGGCTCAAGCCTGTGCTCTCAACGTTCAGCTGTTTCATCGTTTCGTCAATTTCCATTGCATGCCAAGATTTCGGCATCCTTTCTCCTCTCTCACCGATCGATTTAGAGGCTATTTTGTGAACATGACAAGTTATATCCTTTTCCCAGTGGCAGCAAAGTTTAAAGAATAAGTTTATAAGAGATTTTGAAACACACTACAGTTTCCTTAAAAAAAACGGGTGGAGATGGAAGGAGATACTAATGTTTGAAGTTTGGTTCATAGCACCCTTATCCGCACTAATCTCAATTCTGGTAGGACTCTACTTCTACAACTACGTTAACAAGCAAGACAGCGGAACCGAAAGAATGAAAGAGATTTCTGGCGCGATCAAAGAAGGAGCCGCGGCGTTCATAAGAAGAGAGTACACGACACTGGCAATATTCGTAGCTGTCGTGGCGATACTAATGGGCGTATTCCTGCCCCAGCCGCTGTGGCAGTCACATGACCTCCTGCTGAACCTTGAGTTGCCGATAGCTTACATGTTCGGTTCGTTCTGCTCGGCTTTGGCTGGCTATTTAGGCCTGAACATTGCGACAAAAGCGAACGCCAAGGTGGCGAACGCCGCACAAGGCGGACTGAACAAGGCTTTTCCAATCGGTTTCCGTGGCGGAGCAGTGATGGGGCTGTCAGTAGTCGGCGTCGGACTGCTCGGAATCAGTGTAGTCTACGCGCTCACAGGCATGGAAGAGACTCTTCCAGCAGTACTGGCCTACAGCTTTGGAGCCAGCTCGCTTTCGCTTTTCGCCAAAGCAGGGGGAGGAATCTTCACAAAAACCGCAGACATCAGCGCAGACCTAGTCGGCAAAGTGGAGCTGGGACTTCCTGAGGACGACCCAAGAAACCCAGCAGTCATAGCTGACAATGTCGGGGACAATGTGGGCGATGTTGCTGGCATGGGAGCAGACCTGTTCGACTCATACATTGCAAGCATAGTAGCAGTAATGATTCTCGGCGTAGGTCTCGGCGTCGCCGCCACTTACGTACAAATACCACTTGTGTTCGCTGGATTGGGTATATTGGCTGCTGTTATGGGCGCTTTGACGGTTAGAGTCGGGCCCAAAGGCGACCCGGGAGCCGCATTAAACAGTGGCACGTATGTAACATGCATAATCTTCGGGGTTCTGACCGCCTTGGCTACATGGTATTTAGGATATCAATGGGCACTGTGGGGAGCAGCAATTGTGGGTCTCGCGGCCGGAATAATAATTGGGGTGACGAGTGACTACTTCACTTCGGAAGACAAGGCGCCAGTTCTGAAGACTGCGGAGGCGTCTGAAACTGGGGCTGCACTGAACATTCTAACAGGGTTCTCATACGGGCTGCGCAGCATTATTTTCCCCTTAATCGGAATAGCCGTGGCGGCAGCGGTCTCATACAAAATATGTGAACCTCTAGGCACGGGATACGCAGTCTATGGAATAGCACTTGCGTCTCTCGGCATGCTTTCAATCGTCGGATTAACAGTTTCAAATGATGCGTATGGCCCAATCGTGGACAACGCCAAGGGAATCGCCGAGCAATCAGGGCTCAGCGAGGAAGTCATTGCGATAACGGACGAGCTTGATTCTGCTGGAAACACGGCGAAAGCCATCACCAAAGGATTCGCAATAGGCGCGGCAGGGCTGACTGTGATTGCGTTGCTGGCTGCGTTTCAGGAAATAGCTTCAAGAGCTGGCTACAATGTTGTGTTCGACATCATGGACCCAATG
>JALHSY010000159.1 GCA_022865455.1 Candidatus Bathyarchaeota archaeon | reverse complement strand
CTGGTCGATACTCGACACCTGGAAAACTCTTCACAACAGCGTTTAAGTCAACTTTCTGGTTTAGAGTGGCAGCAGCAACAACGTTTTGAATGGTTATTATGGCTTCAGTCTTCGGCATTAAACATCACTCCTTATAGCGTAGCGGATGCTTAAATACCCTTTATAAAAGTCCCATGTTGCCAGCGTATAGAAGCTTCCCGCGCATTCCCTTTTTTCTGTGAGCGGACACTTTAATTTAGAATGGTTCTCTCCGCCAAACATTGTATGGGCATTGTTTCCAGCAGTAGCTGTCTCCCTTAAAAACACAGTTTCGGCATTCAGGCCTATCAAAAGACCTGGGCTTACTCACAACCCTTCCACAGTACGGATATGCCACGAAGTTTCACTTTTGGTTTGTTGGTAGCGCTTTTCCAAGCTTGAACGCGCGCTACGGAACACTTACAGTCTTAAAGTGAGCATTATCATCAAAAATGTGAAAGGAGGAAGACGCCTTATGAGTTATGAGAAAAGACGCAGTTATGGTGGGGCTGCCCGGATTTGAACCGGGGTCACGAGCGCCCGAGGCTCATAGCCTAGACCAAGCTAGCCGACAGCCCCGTGCAGGTGCCTATTGAACTGAAGCCACAAAAATAAGTGTTCCCCAACACCTTTAAACTCTTACTTTCAAATAGTACGCTCACGTCTGCAGGATGGTGAGGTGGACTTGTCTGTTCCGCACCGCGCTCGGGGGGTCAAGGTGCTCAAGGCTGTTTCGTCACCCTTGCGTCTGCAAATTCTGAACTTGCTTTTTGACAAGGGCCCTCTTTCTTACACTGAGTTGATGAGTTCACTCAAGATGAACCCGAGCAGAGATGCTGGTAGATTTGCCTATCACCTGAAATTCCTTCTCAAGGCAGATCTGCTTGAGGCCGATGTGGAAGCAAGAAAATATCTCCTAACTGAGCTCGGCAAGATGGTCATAGACGTTGCCGACCGAGTTGAGGAGAAAGCCCTCAAGCCTAAAGGAATGCTTGTCCGCACTTCTAGGCTTGCGCTGGAAGAGTTTGACGCAAACAAGATTGCAAATTCTCTCATTAGGGAAGCCAAGATGACTGCGGAACTGGCTCAAAAAGTGGCCAAAGAAACGGAAAAACGGCTGCTCAAGTCGAGAACAAAGTACTTGACGGCGCCGCTGGTCAGAGAAGTGGTGAACGCGATTCTGATCGAGAAAGGATTAGAAGAGCACCGCCACAAGCTGACCCGGCTAGGGCTTCCAGTCCATGAAGTCGCATTACTTATCGAAGCCAAGAGCAAGGCTTCACAGGGGTCATCCTCGGTGCACCAGGCAGCTGGAGAAACGGTCCTCGAAGAATACGCTCTTCTAAGAGTCTTTCCAAGAGACATAGCCGACGCACACCTGTCTGGCTTAATACATGTCCACAGTCTAGGTTCTTGGGTTCTTGAACCGAGCGAGGTGATGCATGATTTGCGATTCTTCTTCCAGAACGGCTTGAACCTGGAGAAACCGAACGCTGCTCAGCCTGACTATCCTCCGCCTGAAAACTTCGAATCTGCACTGGCCTTAGTGTTCAACGTTCTTCTACACTCTGCCAGAGAAGTAGATAAAATGCAGACAGTCGATTACTTCAATGTCTTCTTAGCTCCTTTCGTGAAGGGTGTTGAGCCTTCGAGGGCCAAGGAGGCGTTGTGCATTTTTGTACTGAACGTGAGCCAACACGTCCCAGCGTCTTTAGGGTTGGAGCTTACTATTCCGGGCTTCGTCGGAGGGAAGCCCGCACTTGGACCCTTTGGAAAACTTGCTGGCAAGTACAGTGGTTTTGTTGAAGAAAGTCAGCTCTTGGCGTCACTTGTCCTTGACGTACTCAGCGAGGAGAATGTTCACAAGCCATTGTTAAACCCACAAATCATTTTGAAAATTCGCCCCGAAACGTTTACCGATGAAAGAGCGAAGGCGCTTTTCTTGAAAGCACATAATATGGCTTCACAAAAGGGAAGCCTCTATTTTGCCAATCTCTTGGCGAAGAATGAGGAGTGCTCGGTATTCTCGGGTCTCGGGTGCAAACTTGCCACAGATTTAGACGGAGACTGGGAGATTGACACGGTGCGCACGGGTTGCCTCGGACAAGTAACCGTTAACCTTCCGCGAATTGCGTACGAGTCTGAGAAAGACATGACCAAGTTTTCTGAGCTCCTCAGAGAAAGGCTTGAGATAGCAGCCCGTGCGTTGGAAATCAAGTACAGATTGCTCAAGGAGCACGGCGAGGGCCTGCTTCCTTTTCTGATGCAAAGCGTGGGTAGCGACCAATATTTCAGGCTTGAAAACTGCACAGGCATAATCAACCTAGCGGGATTAAGGGAAGCGGCAGAATGGTTTACAGGGAAGAGCATCAATGATGAGAAAACTCTGCAGTTCATCGAGGAGACTGCGCAGGCCGTTCAGGCTTTCATGCACAAAGCTGGTAGAAGACACGGAAAGCGGATGCGCCCGGCCAACGTGCCAGACACTGTAGCGTCGGAAAGGCTGGCGCAGTCAGACGTTGAAAGATACGGCATTGCGAAGGTTCGGTTTTCAGGAACAAAAGACAAACCATTCTACTCGACTGCGGCTACCTTGACCCTCAGGGACGGCAAGGTTCAGTCAGAGTCTCTTGCCGTGGGGCGAAAACTGAGTGGATTTCACGCAGGCGGGAGCTTGGCGGTTTTTGAACTTGGAGAATCAGAGTACACGGCTGATGAGCTCATGGGAGTGACTCAGCAGATTCTTGAGGATTCCAGTGCCAAGCTCTTCACGTACAACCGCAGGCTAACCTATTGCATTGACTGCAAGAAAAGCTGGTTTGGTCTGCTGCATAAGTGTCCTTCGTGCGGTGCCATAGGCACGCTGACCGTCTTCGACCGATTCGCAGGCGTTTAGGCTTTGAACAGGAAACGATAGGCTATTTCACTGCGCCCAAGATGAGGGCCAAGAGCGCCATCCTGACCACTATGCCGTTCCAGACCTGCTGGAAATATCGTGCATATGGCGTGTTGTCAACTTCAGCAGCTATCTCGTCAACCCGCGGTAGCGGATGAAGAATTATCAAGTCCTCCTTAGCTTCCTTAAGGGCTTCCAGGTCTATCTTGTATGAACCCTTGACTTTAGCATACTCGGCTAGGTCAGGGAAACGTTCCTTCTGTATCCTCGTGACGTACAAAACATCCACGAGGGGAACAATCTTTTCAAGGCTTGTCCTCTCAGTGACTTCAATCTTCTCCTTTATCGTCTGTAGAACCTCGCGGCGCATTTTGAGAGTTTCAGGCGAAACCAAGTACAGTTCGATGTCGTACAAAGAAAGCGCGTAGGCTAGGGAATGAACTGTTCTTCCGTACCTCAGGTCGCCTACCAGCGCTATTTTCAAGCCGTCAATCTTGCCTTTCTCCTTCTTTATAGTGTACAGGTCCAACAGGGCCTGCGTAGGATGTTCCTCAGCGCCGCTTCCTCCGTTAATGATAGGCACTTTTGAGAATTCGGCTGCAAGTCGCGCTGCGCCTTCTAGCGGGTGTCTGAGGGCTATTACGTCTGCATAGCTCTCCACGACGCGCACGGTGTCTGCGAGGTTCTCGCCTTTTTTGACTGAGGCGATTTCTGCTTCTGCGAATCCTATTGCGGACCCCCCTAGTTTGTGCATGGCTGATTCAAAACTTAAACGTGTGCGGGTGCTTGCTTCGAAAAACAGGGTTGCGAGGATTTTTCCTCTGAGCATGTTTGAGCCTTTCGCGGCCACGGGTTCCATGTTCTTTGCGGTTTTGAAAATGTAGCTGATTTCTTCGCTGGAGAAGTCTTTGATTGAGATTATGTCTCTGCCTTCAAACTCCAAACTCCCACCTACAACAACTCTACGCAACTACTAAATAACTTTTTACAGGTTATTTCTGTACATTTAGTAGTTGTCTGTCACTTTCGTTTCCTGAAGAACATGAGGCCGTCTTTCTCGCATACGTACTCAAAGCCTACTTCAAGCAGGGTCTTGATTTCCTCAGGTTTTTCCGCGACTTTCACGTGGAACTCGTCTGTTTCTGATTGGAATATGGCATGTTCAACATTTATGTAGATCTCAGTGTTTCTGAGGCTTTTGTGGCCCAGAAGCTGTTTGACGTAGTACGGGTCTTTTGTGCGGTGATACTCCATTGTCGCTTTCCAATGGCGGAAGGTGTGAAATGTTATCCGTTCCAGTCTTGGATTTTGAAGTTTGGCCGCTGCACGTTTTCTGGTTTGTTGGAAGTTCCGGCGCCATGTTGTTAGATTGCCGTTAGCGAAGACTTTCTGACTTGTTCTAGGCAAGGCGCCAAGCATTCCTGCAAGTTTGGGCGAGATTCTGATGACGCGTGAGTTGCTTTTCTTCTCAGGCTTGTTGACTGAAACCACCAGTCTTTCAAGGTCGATGTCTGTCCAGAGAAGGCGCCATGCTTCGCCGCTACGCATCCCCGTTTCCTTAAGCAGTTCCAAAATCGTAGATGTCTTTTTTCCGGAAGCGGCTATGAGCGCGTCAAGTTCACTTTCAAGGGGAATAAACGGCATTCTCTGTTCAGCTACATATTTCGGCGGCTTCCATGTTATTCCAAGAAAGTCAGCGAAAGCCTTGTAGGCTGCAACTGCATTAATGGACTGTAATCTTATGTTTTTTCCTCTATTTGCCGATTTGAAGCTACTTGGAGCTCTTGAAAGGAAGTTCTGGATAATCCATTTCAGTCGATTGACTCCGAGCCAGTCTCAAAGTAATGAATTCATATTCTCAAGGTTTTCAAGAGTCAGAGCCTGCCAAAACACTCTTTCCAATGATTTTCCTCGAAGATCCCTGTAATGGAGGAGGCGTGTTTGTACGAGCTTCAACATCTTGTCTCTGAGGTCGACCACAGAATTGCCAGAAATCTTCCGCAAAGACGCCTCCATTTCCTTGCATTCACTGATGACCCTAGCAACATCGGCGGCCTCCATCTCTTTCAAAACGAGTTTCTGGGCAAGAGTTGCCAGAAATCCTATCCTCAGAGATTTAGAACTCCATTCATAATACGGTTTTCTCTGACTTCTGTTCACGAAGAATTGTTGAAAACTCTCTATTTCCTTCTTGGTGCTGGCATCAGCACTAGGAGTATCAACCAGTGAATACCAGCTCATGGCTTTCGCGACATCATTAAGAGCTTCAATTGGAGTGACCCTTATTCTTCTGAAAGACGCCTCAATTTTTGTTAATTCACCTATCGAAATCATCATGTCATTGACGAACTCAGCTGAGACATCACACGTTTCAAACAGCGCATCGACGTCATAGATCTGCTTCGGCAGGTCTGCTTCAAGTTCTGTGCCTATGCTTCCTTTCGCAAGCGTAAGCAGTTTGTCGCCCATAAGTGCCCCAGCTGTGGAGCATTCTATTCTCTTGACTTCCAAGGCAAAGGTTTGGATGTTACGGAGCACAGCATGAGGCAACTCAGGGCTCTTACATAGGAAGTCAAGTTTTATCTCCAGCTCTTCTCTCTCTGGATCCACTGTGGACGGAACGTGTGCAAGATACGTCGACAGGGGAAGCTCAGGGTTGGGTTTCTTAGGTTCATACCGCAAGAACGTGGCGCATCCTTCCAAGGTCTTCCCTAGTTGCCGAATAACTTCGTCAACATCCTTCTTCTCCAAGGAAGTGGTCAAGTCTACGTCAACACTTCCTCTTTGTCTTTCCAAAGGTAGATGCAATTGAGCAGCTGCACCTCCTTTTAGCACAGCTTTGTCGCAAAGAGTCTGCAACTGTGCTGTGAGTTCGCAATCCCAGAGAAAGATCTCAACGGCTAGAGGGTTTGGGTATTCATAGTGTCCCGCTCTTCGCAGGATCTCATCCTTGGTGAAATAGTTGGCGGCATGTATCAACTTCATCGCCACTCTACAGCCTCCATGGTTTTCAGAAAGTCTTTCGCATGTTTGTTCTTGACCTTCGCGCTTGAAGAAGTCATGGGCTCGACGAAGTCTAGTAGTGCATCAATTTCCCTTCCAATCCCTCTCCTGTTGGCAAACATCAACAAACGACTGTGACTGATCGGTTCATTTCTCAACACCTTCAGAAAAATGCGAGCCGCTTCTTCCCCTGGAAAAGGTATTCTCCTTCTAGTTGTCTCGAAGTAAAGATCCACTAGGGCACGCTCCAACGAAGCCGTTCCGTCGATATTGCCAAGAAGCCCGTAGAACTCCCTAACAACAAAGATATCCCTTTCAGAGAAGTTATCAAGAGCCAGACTTACATCATTTCTTGTTGGATTCAACAAAGCCCTCATTCCTGCTTCGCGAAGCGAGAGAACTGCCAATTCTCCAGCTCCTCTGATGACATATACTAATTCTACAAGACGCTTAGGCAGGTTGTGAATGTAGCGGTAGAATAATGCAGGTCCAGTTATCATGAATTCTACCCCTTTACCGCGAAGTATTTTCTTCGCTTCTTCAGGAGAACCCGGTATCAGTGTTACTATCACTTTCTCGGAGAGAGTCAACCTATCTGTGACCGTGACTTCATGAAAACGAACTCTGTATGTTCCTCTTCCTAGCCTTTCTATTGCTTTTGCTTTCACGAGATCGTGAAGAGCACGATAAACGGTTCCCTTAGAGTAGTTGTTCCGCCTTTTCATAAGCTTGATGGCGTCTTTCGAGCGAAAAACCTTATCATTAAACTCAGTCCTAAGCGCCTCTAGAACGATGTCCTCCCATTTCATGTTTCAAAGTAAGGAAAAACAAAAATATAAAACTTTGTAATTGCTTACTTACTTTTCTTGGTAACTTGAACGTTCGACGAGGTGGCTATATTAACAGAACCACTCAAAGAATCAGAAAAAAGGAAAAAGGGGGAAGTTGCGGGAGACATCTCCACTTGGGGCTGGGTGCAAATCCCACCTCGCACCATCCGCAAATAAGTTGCTAAAGGAGAACGTTTTGTTTGAAGCCTTGGACAGCGCTTGCGTGCATCTTGAGAAAGAATTGAGAAGTTTGAGTCAGCATGGATCCGATCAAATATCGACTTGTCTTCGAACAAAGTCTACCATTTTCTCTGCCCAAAGTTCCAGATATTCTTCTCCTTTGCTAACTTCTGCTTTGCGGGGATCACCAATTACACCATTCTTCGTTAGAGCCTTTATGCCTTGACTCCATACAAGATATATCTTATCTTCGACACTTCCCATGAAACCTTCTTCGGCATGCTCCATATCGACCAGGTCTTTGCGTATAGCCAGAACCATTGATGTTTCGGATTCACCTGCGTGACCTCCTGACTCATTCGCCGAAATTCCATGTTTTGATGAAAACTCGGCAAGGAATCTCAAGAGGCCTTTCAGATCCGTATAAGCTATGACATTGACTTCTTCAAGACTTTGATTGAGTTCATTGACCACCTCTTGCACAGCATCGAAATTTCCGCCGTGAGATGGGAGTATTATGATGTTTTTGAATCCATGCTTTGCCAGGCTAATGCAATAGTCGCGGATCAAGCTTTTCAGTGTTTCAGGTTTAAGGCTGATAGTTCCAGGGAGCGCCATATGATGTTCGGAGCATCCCACGTTTATGGAAGGCGCCTGAAGGGTGTTGCCGAGTTTCGCAGCCACTTTGTTGGCCAACGCATCACCAATCAATGAATCCGTACTAGTAGGCAGATGAGGGCCATGCTGTTCATTTGAGCCCACGGCGAATACAACGGTGCTAGAACCTCTATCGAGGGCTTTTTGGATATCAACCCAACTCATCTCAGAGATTTGAATCTTGACCATTTTTGCTTTCTCTCCAAATTCCCACGTATAGTCTCTTTTCTAATACCATGCATATATGCCCGATTTACTCTTAAGACATACTTCAAAACAGCTCTTCGATCTTGCAAAAAAGCGCGCGCTTTCCGAGCGTGGATCAGAAAAAGAGGGGATGTTTGGTGATGTCTCCAGTTTGCGGAGAGTCCAAATCCCACCCTCCCCATTGATCAATCTTCAGTTCCATCAATGTCACTGGCCACATTTCATCAAATTTGATGAGAAGTCGGGCGCGCCAACCACGAGCCACTGTTAAATAAGCGCCATGTGCAATAACCTCAGTGGAGAGCGAGTATGTTGAGCAATCATGTTTATGAGCAACTTGCGGAAGCTTTGAACAAACTTCCTAACGGCTTTCCAAGAACTCCTTCGAACGTGGAGATAAGAGTTCTTAAGAAGATATTCTCTCCTGAGGAGGCTTCAATAGCAAGTCAACTAACCGGTTCTATGGAGTCAGTTGATGTTATCGCCAAACGTGTTGGGCTTTCGCCTGAAAAAGCAGAAGCACAGTTGGTGGAGATGGCGAAGAGGGGACTTTTCTGGAGCTATAAAGAAGGTGATAAGCCATTCTTCAGGCTGGCACCTTTTGTCGTGGGAATCTACGAATCGCAGCGGGAAAGTATGGATCACGAGTTGGCTCACTTGGTCGAAGAGTATTTGGCAAATGGTGGAGCTGCTGGAATCATGAAGCCGCAACCAGCTCTGCACCGTGTTGTTCCCGCTCAGAAGGCAGTCAAGTCTGAATGGATTCTTCCCTATGACGATGTGAAAGCGATTCTTCTGAACTCCAAGGCATTTCATTTGCACGATTGCGTCTGCAGGGTGCAACAAGACTACGTTGGTCGCAGGTGTGATTTCCCTTTGAGGACTTGCCTTAGCTTCTCCTCAGTCGAGAGACAGCCGAGTGAGGATGATATTTCGAAGGAAGAAGCGCTGGCTTTTCTTGATAAGGCAGAGGAGATGGGTCTTGTGCACACGGTTAGCAACGTGATGAAAGGGCTTGGCTACGTCTGTAATTGTTGTGGTTGTTGCTGTGGAATTCTCAGAGGAATAACTGATTGGGGCATTGAGAATTCAGTGGCCTACGCCAACTATCATGCTGTAATCGACGCTGGCGAGTGTTTGGGATGTGGAATATGTAGGACGAGATGCCAAGTGCATGCTATCGCTGAAAAGGAGGGAGTGTCAGTTGTGGATCGTAAGAAGTGTATTGGCTGTGGCCTGTGCGTAACAGGATGCCCAAATGGCGTAGCGAAACTGGAGAAAAGGCCTGAAAGCGAAATTGTCAATCCTCCAGTGGATTTTGAGGCTTGGGAACATGAGCGTCTTCGCAATCGTGGGCTAGATAAGTAGTTGGCCTTGTGTTTCTGAGAAGAGAAAAAGGAAGGGGTTCACGGGAGACATCTCCACTTGCCGTGGCAAATGGGAATTTTCATTATATTCCAACTAGCAAAAACAGAAAAAAGGGGAATGTGCGGGAGATGTCGCCACTTTGACTCCAAACAACTTTTTATTGACTGCCAGAAAGTTGCCGGGGTGAGTGGAAGTTAAAGTCTTTTATTTGTGTTCTGGCTATAAACCTCTTCTTAGAAGAAGGTTCGGCATGAGTGAGACGGAGTTGCGTGTTTCCAAAATCAAAGATGGCACCGTAATTGATCACATCACTGGTGGCCACGCTTTAGACGTCGTAAAGATTCTGGGAATAACTGGAAAGGAGAAGGGTCCTATGACGCTCGCGATAAATGTGCCGAGTAAGCGCTTCAAGACCAAGGACATTGTCAAGATTGAGGGCAGGGAACTGAATCCGCAGGAAGTGCACAAGATTGCTTTGTTGGCTCCGCATGCATGTATCAACATCATCCGTGATTATAAGGTCGTGAAAAAGCAGGAGGTCAAGCTGCCAAAGGTTATTGAGAACATCATCAAGTGCGTCAATCCGGCCTGTATAAGCAACAGTAATGAACCCGTCAAAGCAAGGTTTTATGTTGATTGTGAAGATCCGCTGTTGTTGAAGTGTCATTATTGTGGTTACATAATGGAGAAGAAGGATGTGCTTCAGCGGTTTTAGGGTTGCTGGCCGTTGTTCGGAATCTGAGATAATGCTTATATCGTAAGACAGACGATATCTCTACTGCGTATATGCCTCAAACGAGACATATTCGTACATGTGTAGAACCCAAATACAACTGGTGAAAAAACATGCTGGAAATAATTGTACCCGCACTCTGGACCCTTTTCACAGTTTACATAGTCTGGTATTGCACCTCAGCAAAACACTATGCCCCGATAACTTCGACCGAAGCCAAGATGCTTTGGGTTCTCCACAGGAATGGCGTTCGATGCAATGCCAAGAGATGGCGAGAAGTGAGACGCATTGGAAAGATAATTGGCTTTGAGTGTGAGTGCGGGCACAAGCACATACAGAAACGGCCAATAGTGTCAAGTGCTCCAGCACTTCAGATCGATGCTAAGAATCCAATGCTTGCCAAGCTGGGCAGCTCGAAAAAAGCATCGTTCGAACGAGACTGACGCATGCACTTGCTCTGTGTCTGGCTAGCTAGGTCCACTAACCTCGCTATTTGACTGTCTCTGTTCTCGCCTCTTCACTTCTCCAAGACGACCACGACTACCGCTAATAGAGCCATGCCCGCAATGCCTCCTGCGGTCACGAGTCCTCCGAAGACAAAAGACAGAAAGAAAAGCACGTTCACCCAAGATTTCGTAACTGTCTGTTTTTCCAGTCTCTCTTTGCCTATTGGTTTGAGGACCTTGAAATAGGCGATCAGTTCAATCAGTATGGTGAATGCTGTCGGAAAAATCCACACGGCGAGACTAAACTGTGACGGTGGCGAATCTGACGAGACAAACTGCAGCTCTGGTAGCCCATACTTTACAAAAGCCTCATACAGGACAATGGCCTCGCAAAGCATGAAAGCGCTGACGAAGCCCTTCAATAATTGACGGATCCACCCATTATCTGACGTTTCCATGCACCCATCACCACCATAACAAGATGTGCGAGTGTGGTTCTAAATCATGTGCAGTTGAGTGAAGCCGTCCGCGGGATTGGTCTTGCTTGCAAGATGTTGCTAAGCAGCCAGTTGAATGTGAGCGATTAGACTGCTTTTGTTGCTTCTCCCATGAGCTGTTCGTGGGCTTGCTGGAATAGTCTCTCCAAATAGCTCTTTCCTACCCGTTTTCCCTTGCCTATGCCAGGGCATTCCGTAGTATGCGAAAACCTGTGTCTTCCGTCTTTCATGTTTTTCAGTTGGAAAGGATAGAACCTGCAGATTAGCGGTCTAGACGCGTAGATGGCGCAGAGATTCTCTTTGAGAAAGAGACATTTTCCTTCTTTCTCTGTCTTCTTCATCTCATACACGTAAGGTTCGCGACCCTCAATCTGCACAGTGAATTCTTCGGCGGGCTTGAAGGTGGCTTCCGAAATCCGTTCAGCCTCCTTCTTCAGCAGAAGTATGTGTCTGACTCGTTTCTTCGTGTCGCCGCAGCAGAGGGCGCATTCTGTGCATTGGAAGCGAACGTTCTTGGGGTAGTCAAAGCTCAAACTGTCTTCCCAGCGTCAAGTTTTCTCTGTTCCCAACCTGTCTAGGGCTCTCTTGAAGTCTCGGTTCATTCTTTCCACGAACGCTCCTTGCGGGACTAGTCCGCGGCTTACGATCTTGAGGGTTTCTTCTTTCATTCTGCCATCTCTCGCAAGGTCTCTTCCAGCCTTTTTCGCGGCTTCGATGACGTCCTGAACTGGCATGCCTTTCTTCAGCATGTACCATAAAGCGCTACTGTGAGGCCTCAAGAGCGCGCCGGCATATTCCCAACAAGCGTTCTTGCATATAGCCTGTATGTGCACGACCAAGGGGTTGAAGTTGTCCATCTCCCAGAAACCGCATGTAGAGACCAGCACTACCTTTGAATGTTTGTGTCTTTCTGGAACTGTGTGACGGCAATGTCCCTCTCGCAGTTCAACGTATGGCTCGATGAGCGGAATCAAGCGGTCAATCAGAGTTTTCATCGGGCCTGGCATTCCATCCACGTACACTGGAACGGCGAAAACTATGACGTCTGCCCGTCGCAGTTTTGGATAGATCGCGTTCATGTCATCTTTTTGTAAGCACTCTCCAGGTGTTTTAAGCCAGCAGTTCATTTCGCCTTGACAAGGATTTATCTTGAGTCGTTTAACGTATTGCAGTTCAACTTCGGCTCCTTCTTCCCTCATTCCCTCTACGAAGGGGCTAAGAATCAGTGCGGTGTTGCCCTTGTCCATGTTTGGACT
>JALHSY010000158.1 GCA_022865455.1 Candidatus Bathyarchaeota archaeon | reverse complement strand
TTCATTATACTCTTTCTGATGTGCCGCGTAATAGTAGCCCATGTGATACATTCTGACGTAGTAGTGATCTTTCATTTTGCCAGTGCCTATAAAATCGCCTTTCTCGTTGTGCCATCTGCCATGTCGGTCTTGCCAACTCATTCAGAAGCCACCTTCCATTCTTTCGGATTCTTTTGCTTAATCATTCAGGGATTCCTCACTTTTCTATGTGTGACGTGTACGCAAATTATACGTTCATTAGAACCAATTTTTGTATATGTCCACTTGCAAGCGTAAGGACAACTACGACAGAAAAGATGTCCCGGCGGGTAGTTGAACGGACAATAGTTAACTCGTTGTGTGATCATGGCTGCTCAGCCTCTTTAAATTCAACCTTCCAACCGCTCTTTTCTAAGTCCTTTTTCGCCTTGTCAAAACAACCATTACAAAAACACTGTTGGAAGTCAGGTTCTATCTTGACTTGCCACTCTGAGGCTAGGCCACAGTTGTTATAGCATGGTTCAGCGATTGTTATGTGGCTTACATAGGCAGTTTGGTTCTGTTGCTTGTACCCAGTGTCTTCACCATTGTTTTCTAAGAGGCTTGGACCGCTTGGAGTTGGAACATCAATAACGCCAGACGGTTTTAAATCCAGCGAATAGACGATTTTCTCATTATCGGATACTTTCAGGCTGCTTTCAACCGTAGCGCCTAGCGTTTGGCTTGAACCGATAATTGCGGAATCTTGCTTTTCACTATAGAAGTATTTAGCGAATATGGTTTCAACAGTTGTTTCAACGTCGCTGATAAGGTTCTCTCTAAGTGAGATGTGGTTTTCCGCGGTTATCGTTCGGGCCTCATTTAGCCACGCTTTAAGCGAATCAAGCCCAAAAGTATCCGATAACTCGTTTTTCGTGTATTCGCTGTTTATTTTTTCTTGTATGACTTTCAGTAGGTTCTGGCGTTTGTCAGTCGCGCTGGGCTCTTTAGTCATGTAGTTTATTTCACATAGGAAGTCAACCCATCTTCTGATAGCATCGCTGCTCTTGCGATCTGAAAACTTTACGTTCCATGCATCCGTCAAGTCTCCTATAGTGAACGTGGGGTTTTTCTTAGCCATTGGTTCTACGATCTGGTGAAAGAATGTTAGGTGATGTCCAGCCGCGCTTGTCTCTGTAGTTTCCTTTATTGCCTTCCACAAGTTCATAACGTCATCGTAGTCTTGCTTTACTGCCATGACATAGACGTGTCGTTCCTCTCGGTACTCAGGTGTCGCTGGGTCTTTTCCTTCAACTTCAAACTTCAACTGTCTAACTAGAATGGGCCTCTGGGCAAGGTGAAACAACGCGCTAACTTGGATTAGGCCCAGCACATGCTTGAAGTCCCTCATACTTCTTGGAAACTTAGCGGGAAACAACGCGCCAAATGTTTCGGCATATGGAATTATGGCTTGTAGTTCCTTCATGTGATTCTTGAAAAAGGTGACGTAGCTTTCTAAGAGTCCATGCGTTAGGTCCTGCTCGTACTTCCACGGAAAAGCAATTTTGGAGCCTGACAGTATGTTAGCGTCCTTGTACTTGGCCTCTGTCGTTTCTGGCGTGAACGTGAAAGATCGGGTAGCTAAATCTTGGACGAACCTTTCATTAGTGCTGCAGAAAATCGTGGCTGGCCACCCTCTGATAATGACGTGCATTGTTTGAAGAGGTCCACCTTTAGAGGTTTTATCAGTGAATTTGTAACTGATTTCCCAAACGTCATGGCTCAACACTGGCCTAAGCTTGCTGAAAGTCTCGAAGTTTGGCGCTTCCAAGAAAACTAGGATTTTGCCTTGAAGGTCCACTAGGTAATGCGCGGTTTTCATTTTTTCTCTGAATCTTTCATAAGCCTCTTTCTCTTCTACCGTAGCGTCCTTTTCTGGCTTAGTAAGAAACTCTATAGGCTCGTTGTTCGCATCGACAAGTAAGCCTCTATCGTGTACTAGAGCTGTAGGTGAAAGGCCTCCTAGAAACCAAATATCGTCTTTCGGAAAGACGGTTAAAGTGTTCACCACAACATAGGTTTTTCCTATGCTCGATTCGCCTCTCAAAAACACGTTTAAAGGCTCTTTGGTGTAGGCGCTCAGGCCCGCTTTCAGGATTAGGCCACTCGTCATTTTGTCGTGTTTCACAGTCCGTCCGATATACAGCATAAACTTGGCTTCCAGTTCTGGATCAACAGCAAGCAAGTCACCCGCCTTGAATCCTCCCAACTCTTTCAGTCTAACCAAATCGAATAGGTTATTGTTTGGTTGTTCCGTCATTTAGTTATTCCTCACTTTTTTTAGGTTGCAACTTCTACACATGACCGCTGGCTTACCGTGGCCTCTAGGCAGTGGCTTACCACACTCACACACGCGGAAAGTTGAATGTGCCATCAGGTTTCGCCTCTTGGCCACCTGACGTTTCTTCGTATTTGCCAGATTGGGGGAAAGAAATACGTTATTTTTGGTTGATAAGTTGCTTTCATGGTTGGGCCTCCTTGAGTGGTTCTTGCCATAGTGACTGGCATTCCTTACACTGTTTTGATTGGGTCCTCATTCTCTGGCACACGGTCACTGTGCGGACGCGCGCGCTTCTGCAGTTCGGACAAGTGCCGTCCGAATCCTTCAGGTATCCGTAGTAACTCAATTTTCAAACCTTCTTTAATGTATGTAACTGTTACACACCTTAATAAATGTTTGTAACAGTTACAAAAGTTTATTAGGAAGGACAGTGTCCTTAGAAGTATGCCACCCCGCAAATACGACACAGAAGAGAAAACAACTACGCCAGACGGCTACAGAGAGTATAAGAAACTACAGATGCGTGACATTCGAGAACAAGAAAGGAAAGAAACTGACCAGAACCAGGTCAAGATTGACGAATTAACTAAGGCGAAAATCGAGGAATTGACTGAACGCAGTTATGGTGAACTAGAGCATAAGTGGTGTGTTGACGCGGTAGCTAAAGATTACCAAATGACAAATCCAGAGTGGTCCAAGGAACGTGCTGAAGAGGAAGCAAAGAAGTATTGTTCTGACTGCCGCGGAGAAAATACGCGACTTTTCGCTACAGATGTCATAAATGAAGAAAAAAGGCGCGAAGTTAAAACTGAAATTTCCGAGAAGATCACTGAGCAAGTCAATTCTGATTTAAACCCTTTCAGCGATCCGAGGTTCAGCGACAAAATGCGTCAGGACCACGAGGACACTGTCCAGTATTGCATTAAGAAACGGACGGAATCTTTGGGAAGTTTGTATAGTCCTGAGTACATAGAGAAATATTGTAGAGAAATGTTCCGTAAAGCTGACAGTCTAACTTATGGTTCTATATCTAGGGAAAAAGACCGTGAAGATGGAAAACGGACTTACGGAACCGTTGATCAGGAATATGCAGACCGCGTTTACTCCATGATGGCAATTTTAGATTTAGGTCAAGCCTATTGTGAACGGTCTGTTAAAGCTAACATGATTTCAGAGGGCAAGTTTGCAGACCTGAATAAACACACTTTCAACCGTGAAAGCGTAGGCGATCTATACGGCAAGACTCGAGCGCAGATTCTAAAGGAGCAAGAAGAGCATGAGTAGCCAGAAAAAGCAGACGCCTAGAGAGCGATTTAAAGAGTTTGAGGCAGAAGCACGTGCTAGAGGCGCGGTGTTTCCGCAAGAGTTTCTTGGTCCTATTGACACAAAACGGAAGGGTCTTGGTGGACCTCCTACCACTGACCCAACCAAAAGGGGACCGATTGAGTCTGTTGTCGACTCAGTCGGTCCTCTGAGTCAAGGTGAATGAGTATGGGCCTGTTTGGAAAGAAAGAATCGACAGAGTTTGACAAGACGCAAGACGCTAGACTTGCGAAAATAGACAGCAACATGGCAATTCTAGTTACGAATAACAATTATTTCATTAAGCATATTCAGGCTCTTGAAACTCTGAACAGCCAGTTTTCAACGAAGCTGAGTCAGCTTGACAAGACATTGAGCGCTCTTGTCGTGGAACATAACAAGCAAGTCAGTCTTAACGAGGATCAGGAGAAGAGACTGATTAAACTGGAGGGGGTCTAGGTAAAGAGTGACTGAGCAACCTTCAAACGTTGAAACGACTGAGAAGCCAGACGAGTCTGTTCCAGACCGCAACATGATACTCGGATGGCTTAAAGAGGAAATCATGCTTGCCAGAGATAAGACTCGAGCTGATAACCCGGGCAAAAACACTATTCGCATCCAGTGGAGCCGAACGGTTATCATGGGGTGTTCAGCATATCTCCAAGGCCTTCACGATAGAGAGTTGGACGAGTTGGCAGCCGATATTCAAGCGATTAAGGTTCATGTTGGAATGGTGGAAAAATGAGTAATGTAGCAACGGTTAGGAAAGAAGTGGCAATTTTGAGAAAGGCCTTGGCTCCGAAAGAAGAGCCAGAGTGGGCTAAGAATGCTAGAGCAATCAAGGAGTGTCTTGAGAACTATGAGAGGGTCAAGAAGGAATCAGGTTTCTATGAATTGTCTCCAGCGGATCAAATGAAATGTGAAGTGAACTTAGGTAAGGATGTTGTGCGGAATCTTGCTAGGCAGGGCCTATGGGGTCCAGAAGAAGCGAAGAGGATTGAGAAAGACCCTTGTTGGAATTCAGATGAGGCGAAACAAGAATGAACGAATGGTGGAAACAAGGAATAAGAAGCTTAGACAGTGAAGGCATGGCACAGCGGAAACTGGACTATGCCCGTTGCAAAACTGAGCTTCGGAAAGACCCAAACCTAGAGCCAGAGGAAAGACTGTTTCTTTTGGAGCAGCTTAACAAGTACGTTGCTTTTCTACGGCAACAAATAGTGAATGGAGAGACTCAAAAACAGTGATTAAGACTCTGCTACTGTGCATCTGCAAGGACTGTTCAAAACATTTCATGGTTTGGCAGGACCAACCAGAAAAGAAGTGTCCACACTGCAACAGCGAAAACTATGAGGTTTTCGACACTGAACTGAAGGGGTGTCCTGAATGACGTTGATAAGCAGCATTGGCGATTGTGTTGGAGCCGTGACATGGACAACTGCAAGCCATGACACAAACGTACTATACACTGGCCTTTCACTAGGCAAGTTTGGCGTGGCAGACATTGTGACTGATGCTCTCTTCTATAATGGTGCTGCCAACTATGCTCTTGCTACCTTGTCAGAAGCGGCAGGATGGGCTTTAGGGTTGACTAGTGCTGGACTAACTGTTCAGGTCAAGGCGACAATAGACGGTTTAACATGGTTCGCAGCTAAACATTTACCTATGAATTACACTGGTACTGACTTTGGGCATTTCTACGAAACCACTCCGCTCTTCTATTTCGCTAATAGAGTACGGCATGACCTAGCTGAAACAGACTGTCATTTCGCATGGCAAGAATGGAAAGCAATATGCACAGCCGCGGGTCACGGAATCTATTACGGCAATCCCATCACCTTAGCATATTCCAGTAGCAACCGTTTCTATGATGAGAACGCTTGTTCGATTGACGTGTTGCTTATGCTTTATCGTGGTGACATGGACGGCAATCTTGGCGCGTTAACGTATGCGCGTGACACGCTTTGGCCTTATCTGAACGCTACTCATTGGAGTGTGGACCACTATAATTATAGACCTGACTGGACGGGGTATGAATGTAGTGGTGCTAGTTTTGCGATGATTATTGGACAACTGAGAGCTGTCAACGGCTACGACTTGACCAACTGGGCCAATGTATTGACGGATATTCACAACCGCTTTTTCGTGAGTGGCTGGGATAGTCCAAACTGGACTTTCGGAGCCACAAGATATTACTGCACTATACATCATCACACTGACACTAATGAGAGGCGTCTAGGAGAAACTTTTAGTGCGTGGGTTGCTCTTCACGCGTTCCATCAGGTTCTTCCAGCGGCAGACCAAACAGCGTTTGTGGCCTTGCTGGACGGAGCAACCAAAGCGTGGGAGTACCTTCTCAGCACAAGCACTCTTTATGACGGTGCAACCAAAACATTCAGGTATCTCAGCGGCATCGCCTTATCTGAAGGCGCTACGGCTATGGGAATACACATCATGTTTCTGTTGGGCATTGTTCCTCAGACTGGCAGCCTCTATGTTCCTTTAATGCACACTTCTTATGAGGCTTGGCACATTCTGAACGAGTATTTCATGTTTGACTACACTAAAAGACGAATCAGGATTCCAGTGAAGGCTGGCACAATCAAGTTCATTTACGGCACGACACCAACTACAGTCACTTTTCCTGAAGATGGGGTTTACGAGTTGTTGTTCAGCGCTGACTGGAACATGGCAGATAAGGCAGAGAAAATCAGAGATTTAGACTTTAACCTTTACTATGTAGCAGACCCAGCGGCTCCAGCCGCTTACAGCCATACAAGGGCCAGCATGGACAACGGAATCAACAAGCTAGGCGAAGACGTTACTAGACGCGCATTGACACTTTCGGTCTATCGTGACCCGATAACTGGGTGGTTCTTAGAGGATTGGGTGAATACGACAATCAAGATGGCAGTTGTGCCTAAGTCGGCTCAGGGTCTAGCGTTGCAGATGGGTTACTACGTGAGCATAGACGCGATAGGAGCAACGATGGCCATGGTTGTGGTTGGCGACCAAATAGTGAATGGTGCTGGAGTTCACTACGAGGTTAAGACGGTTCTACCGTACTATTTGCAGGGTCAGTTTGTGACTCGAATATGCGATTTGAAGGAGTTGCCTTTGAATGGTTGATGACGCTAGATATAACACTAAGGCGTATCTGGAAACTTACCTTCTTAACACGAATTTGACTGAGGATAATGACGTTTATCACACTGGAGCGGCTGGAACGGCTGACAGCGGTTCAGTCACGACAACCGTGGACACTGAACGGACCGAAGCCGATCATTATTGGAACAATTACTATATCAAATATGGGTCTGGACCCAACAGTGGAATGGAAAGACTTGTTAGCCATTTCGACTCTGGAACGGACACTTTAACACACGCTGCTTTTCCCTATGCCGTGGCTGCCACAGACACGTATGTTCTGAGCCTCACATCTACACAAGTCAACTTCATAGTCTGTTTTGGAAACCCTAACTACGCTGTTGTACGAGTGTTTATTGACAAGGATGTGGACCTAGTATTCAGTGTTGGCACTCCTGACAGCGAAGCCTTACCAGTAGGCATAGGTTACTTAGAGAAAGTGCCAATAAGCATATTCACGATTGACAAGACGGGAATCACTGGCACAGAGTTGAGGTGGAAGGCAGAAGCCGAACTTAGGCGCGTCAACGAAACTTATCCGCTTGGCAGCCTCAGAAGTTTGGAAAGGATAAGCGACAACGAAAAGAACCTTGGCAGCACAACCCTATACTCAGTCACTCATACCTTACGATACAAGAGGTATTCGATATGAACAAGGAAGTTAGGGACGGAGTTGAAATCACCGTGTTTGACGATTTGGAAGAAATGAAATGGCATTTTCACAAGCAACTATGCAACAGTTCGAGCATGAGGGACGAGGACCGCATGAAAAGCATGTTTGAACACGATTTGGCTGTACTGATGACTCATATAGCTGAAAGAGACAAGGTAACTACACTGTCTTTTGACGTTTGGCTAGACATTCCTACACCCCGCGTCAAAGTCTATGACGAAAACAGTAAAGTGCTTGTGGCAGAAGCGAATAGGCTGCTGGAAGGATTCAATCAGCCATGTAGGGTTAAGGTGATAGAATGAGTTTGACAGCGGTGAAGACAGAGAAGGTTTACGGAAGAATCAGCAACGTCCACATAGGCTATGACGCTACGCATGGAGTCAACATCACAAACGGAATCTTAGGCTTCGAGTATCATAGAATCCATGACGCTGTACGCAATAAGCCGCCTGGCGCCGCTACTTCAGCAACCATTAACCTTCAGCAGCCAAGCCATTTCGAGTGGAAACTCACGTTTCTGAGCGATTCAAGAGTTGCGTTTTTCGCTACTGACGTTCAAGTGGCTGGTGGAAACCAGTACGCGCTTGTGGATAATGGCAGCTCAAACAAAATCGAATACTTCAAGGTGATAATGACTATTCAAGACAGCGCTGGAGCCGTCAAAACACGGACTTACACGGTCACTAACGGGTACTGCCTCAGAAACAGTGCCATGATAGGCAAGGATGATGACGCAATCTTCGAGTACGAGGGAGAAGCAGAATACATCAGTTATGCAGATGCATGACCATGACTGTTCAAGGAATAAGGTATATCGTTACTTGGGTTTCAGAACCTACAGCGTGCGCGCGGTGTCTAGCGTTGAACGGTAAGGAATGGACCGTTGACGATTTAGGCGCTGTGCCACTCATTCAGGAAATGTTTAGTCATCCAAACTGTAAATGTGAAATTGACATCCAGATTGATGTTGACCCTACGGAGCTAGAAATATGGTGAGTTTGGCAGAGGCCAAGTTGGAACTTACCGCTTTACAAGAACGCATGTCAGACGTTACACTCAGCTATTTAGAAGTGCGGCAAGTTGAGATGTCACTAATACGCATTGGCAATCTGGTTTCTAGAATGTCAGGTTCGCCAGACGTAGACAATTTCATAAGGAAAGTGAACACTGCAATTATGACTGTGAGAGCCCTACAGATAGCCATGCACGCGCTAGAAGTCGCTTCAGGTCCGATTGGATGGTTGTACGCTGCAACCACTATTATCGGGTTCGGAGTCATGGCTGGCGAAACAGCTTTGGAGTTGACTTCTTAAATGAGTCTTCCACACACCAGAGTCGAAATATGGGGTGCGGTAAATATAAAATGGCAACTGAATGATGAGGCAGAGAGCATCCACATAAAAGAAACCCTGACGGATGCAGTTGGCACTTTTTCTTTTCTTTTGCCAAATTCTAAAGACGGAGCTAACGACTTTTATAGTGACGTGGTACTCAATGACAAGGCTAAAGTGTGGATTAACTGGGACTCGATAGCTGGCGACCCGTTGACTGTTGGGCCAATATGTCAGACACAAGCAAGCCCTACAAACGGGTTAATGCGCTGTTTCCTATGCAAAAATCAAGGCGAAGTCTTAACTAGACGGTTCAAAACCAAAAACTACGTTGCTACAGACGCTTCAACAATAGTGGCAGAATGGGCCGCTGATTTGTCGCTAGGCACATCTTTCACTGGCGATGCTTCTGACGCTTACCACGAAAGCTTCTTTGTGGACCACGAATCATATTTTGACTGTCTGAGACTTGCTTCTGACTTTTGGGTAAGCGCTGGAGTAGTGGTTAAGAAAGACTTTTTCGTGGACATTGGCGATGTTGGACATCCTACTGGCCACCTTGTCTGGAAGACTAGACCCATACGAACCGCTGGCGTGGAAACTCTAACGTATGGCACAAACATTGACGCTTACACTGTTCAGCGTGACGAAACAGCCGTTAAGAACTATCTGTGGATTTATGGCAAGTTGGGCAAGATAGAATACGATCTTACGAGCAAAATGATTGCTGACGGACGCAAGAACCCCGCTGACGGAGACAGTTGGACAGAATCAACAGATGACTGGACATGCGTTCACGGCACATTAACCGCTCCTGACACTGACCCAGTTGTGGGAACCCACTTCATTCACTGTGTTGACGACACTGACGCTGTACGAAAACCTCAGTTTTACGTCACTAAACCTGTGATAAGCGTCTATGGGCTTGAAGGCTACCAAACCCTAAACTTCTGGCTCAGGTTCAGTGACGCAGTGACGTATGCTGATGTGAAGATTATGAGTGACGGTGGAAACTATTTCACTTTGGTATTGCCTTCGGGGGGGTACACGCCTACAGACTGGACTCGGTACAGCTTCATTTTAGGTGATGGAAACGTGTATAACGCGGTTTCAAACCCTTCTGGCCAGTGGACTGTAGGAGGAGGAACACCCGATTGGCACAAGATTACAATGGTATATTTCTATTGTGAAAGAGCGGGCATTATTTCCATGCATGTTGACGGCTTATATTTTGGTCATGGACGCTGGCGAAGCATAGTTCAGGATGCCGTTGTGAGTCAGCCAGCATACGGAATCAGAGAAATGGTACACGTTGACGACAAGCTAGAATCTGACAGTCAATGCCAAATGAGAGGCGAAAGCCTACTCTGGCAGTTTAAAGACGCTCCTACACGCCTAGACGTAACCACGCCCTTAAACCTCAACATCAAGATAGGCGATAGACTAACCATGACGCTCGCACCAGAACACATATCAGCGGTGGCCTATGACGTGGTGACAGTCGAACATTTCATTGACAAGCAAAACGGAGCCAGAACAAAAGCAACAATGCTGAACAGTTCAGACGCTCGAGAAGTGCCAATCCAAACAACGACAGAAGCAATAATCAAGGAACACAAGCGCATACTAAACGTGAACAGAGGCGTACAGAACAGATGGTAGACATAGTTTCTTTTGTCCTATGGGTTTCCATCACAAGCATAGGAGCATACCTAACTCTGGTTTGTTTGGTTTTAAAAGATGAGTAGGGAGTAGAGAGACTATTTCTTAACCAAATAGGCTGGCTTTTTCTAGCAACAAACCCTAGTCGTGAACATAGTCAATCGCCAGAGCCCATTCACTCTTTTCAGAGTCAGCCTTGACAACTGCCTTTTCCTTTCGAATCCGAAATGATTTCGCCTTTCTCATGCTCCGTAAACTCCGTTTCGCTATGTCCAAACACGCTTTCAAGGTGATCCGCAATCTGCTCCTTAGAAACTAAACAGTAGAACTCAGCGCGGGTCCGATCCATGCGGCCACTGTCAAACAGAAACTTACGCGCTTCACGCCTCTGCTCCCTTCTGGCCTGAGCCTCAACACTCCGCTTATGAGCCATTGAGCCACCGAGAAGCTAGTATACTCTCAGTAGTCTTAAACCTTACGACTCCTATTCTGCTCAGTCAATTCTCGCTCACTCCCAACGGACACGTTCCAATCCAGCAAGTCGAAGCCTTGCGGCCAGCTCTACGAGGGTGAAACACTACCAGATGCTGCCGAACATAGTGGATGCCAGTCTTAACGTTCACGTAGCCTCTGAGAGCCGCGGACCCTTTCAATTCGCATCGGGGACACACGCATGGGCCCAGGTACTCTTCGACTACTGTTTTGCGGTTTCTGTTGATGTACCGTTCATTATACTCTTTCTGATGTGCCGCGTAATAGTAGCCCATGTGATACATTCTGACGTAGTAGTGATCTTTCATTTTGCCAGTGCCTATAAAATCGCCTTTCTCGTTGTGCCATCTGCCATGTCGGTCTTGCCAACTCAT
>JALHSY010000021.1 GCA_022865455.1 Candidatus Bathyarchaeota archaeon | reverse complement strand
CACTTTCTGAGCAAAGGATAAGTCGACCTTGCCGAACAAGGTCTCAAGAGTCTCGTATCTCCTCATGACTCACCTCAAGAGAGAGATACGCGACTCACCTATTACACTTAGAAATCGAATTTAGGAACACGCATGCGCGCTGCAGCGTGCATATCGCAAATAGGGAGATAAAGCAGCTTAACACGTGCCCGATTGTGCTGGCGAAATCTCCATTACCACGCTTTTAGCTTCGGACGCACGTTTTTTCGCAGCTGGTCTTATATTCTAACTGTGTAGCTGTTAATGAACGACAAGGCAGGTCACATTGGCTTTGAGGATTTTGAAAACCTCAGGAAAATACCTTGAGAAGCAAGCCCAAAAAGCCTACTTTTGGCTATTCTCTGCATTGCTACTCTTTCGATTTTGGTTCTAATCTCTGTGCCAAAACTCCCAACTCGAATGGACCTAGGAGACTATGAAGTGGCGCGCGCGCTGTTTGGGCATTCGTAGCGCGCGCGAAACCAAGAAATCGTGGGTGTCATTCTTCAATGACGAAGCCGAACAAGCATTAAGAGAGTATTTGGCAACAAAGAAGATTAGCGCGCGCTCTGTCGCATGCTTTGCCTCTCGCAAGACACCTTCCATTGTGTCGGCTTTGTTCTTGAGAAGAATTATGCTGGTCACAACTAGTCTGTTCTGTTGATTTCTCCATAAACGATAAATCGCCTGAAATGGTATAATCTCAGGTGGAAATCGAGAGGGGAGAAGACTGTTTATGAAGGGAAAGATTGTTCCAGCGATAATGCTCACGTTGCTGTTAACGAGCATGTTGACGCTGGCGTTTAACATTCAACCAGTAAAAGCAACTGGAGCAATTTACATCAGGGCTGACGGAAGCATAGACCCGCAAGAAGCGTCTATTTCAACCATCGACAACGTCACCTACACCTTTACGGATAACATTAATGATTCCATTGTCGTTGAGAGGGACAGCATCGTGGTTGACGGCGCGGACTACACTGTTCAAGGCACAGGAGGCGGAGACGGAATAGACCTATCATCCAGAAGCAACGTAACGATCAGAAATACTCAAATCAAAACATTCCAATATGGTATCTACCTCTACCAATCTCATAACAACAGCATTTCTGGAAACAACGTAACAACAAGCGATGTATGCGCCATCATGCTCTATTGCTCTTCATGCAATTGCGTTTCTGGCAACAATCTGACAGGCAACAACTATGGTGTCTTCCTTCGGGATTCTCCTAATAACACTGTTTGTGAAAACACCATGGCAAACAACCAACACAGTATCTACTTAGGCTATTCCTACACCGCTAACAACACTTTATCCGGAAATAACATAACCGACTGTTGGTACGGCATCGAACTCTTTGAAGCAGCAACAAACAACAGCATAGTTGGAAACAACATATCAGACAATGGGTTAGGCATCCACCTTTGGTCTGGCTGCAATCAAAATACCTTCTCTGGGAACATCTTAACAAATAACAGCCAATATGGCATCTATCTCGGTTACTCTGCCAGCAATAGATTCTGTCACAACGACTTGATAGACAACACTCAGCAAGCATATGCCTACCCGTCTGGCTATGCTAATATTTGGGATGACGGTTATCCTTCTGGCGGAAACTACTGGAGCAATTATACTGGTATTGATTTGTGCCATGGTCGCTACCAGAATGAGGCTGGAGGCGACGGCGTAGGAGACACACAATACATCATAGATGAAAACAACACAGACCGCTACCCACTGATGGAACCTTATGCTGGACCACACAGCCTTCATTTATCAAAAACCATAGTAGGTCAAGGCTACGACGTAAGCATGACGGCAACCATAACGAACAACGGCGAACAAACAGACACCTTCAACGTAACAATCTATGCAAACCAGACTATAATCGATGAGATATACAACATTAACTTAACAGGCAGAAACTCCACAACCATAACCTTCACATGGGATACCACTGGCTTTGCCATAGGCAACTACAATATGACGGTCTGCTCTACTTCAGTCCTTGACGAAACAACAGACAACAATTCCACGGGCGGCTGGATCCTTGTGACGATCCCAGGCGACGTGGACGGAGACCTTGAGAACGGACGTTACGACGTAGACCTGTATGATGCTGTCAGGCTTCTTGCCTGCTACGGTGCAAAAGAAGGCGACCCCAACTTCGACCCCAACTGCGACATAGACAACACCGGACAAGTATTCCTTTTCGACGCAGTGATATTGCTAAGCCACTACGGCCAGACTGCCTGGCCACCCGAGTAGATAGTTGCGTGTACCCATAGCGCCACCAACGCAGCCGACCCCATTTCACCTTTTATTTTGAAAGTGCGCTAAGAAAAAAGAGGGGATTGTGCGGGAGACATCTCCAATTCTTTAGCCTTAATATCAACCATAAAACTTCACGATAAACTGGCACTGCCACACGTTGCTCAAGCAATGGACATCCAAACGTGGATTTCCAATCCGTATTTTCAATTCATAAGGTTTATGTCCCCTTTTTGCGTATATGTAAGGCTTTGCTGGCAAAAAAATGAGTTTTGACTCTCTCAGGCAAGATTCTGCACTGGCAAACACCAATCAACCAACACGCGCTTTTATCACGATCATGCGGCACAAGACCGAAAAAGCAACTGGAGGTGATGGCCAGTGCTGAAAGACCGCTTGTTAAGGTGGGCGCCAATAATCCTGATGGTTGCCTTGACATTGGCCCCGTTCGTTTGGAATTGGAGAGCACCAGCTCTTCCATCAAGACTTTAGGGCTCCTAAAGAGAAAACCTTTTCTTTCCCATCTTTGTTAGGGACGGTAATCCGGAGAATCCGCGAATGGGCGAAACCCTCGACGGCATGACCAGTTTGCTCAAGCTGTGGGCACAGATATTCTACGTCGGTTTCTACCCATTCGCAATCGTATTTATGACCCTCTATCTAAACTTGGGATTACTGAGCTGGCTTGTAATCGCAGTCTTTCTCACGCCGCCTGCGCTGGCATGGTATGTAATCGTCAAGAGACGGATTGAAAGCTACCTCAGATTGTTGCTGGGAAGCGCGCGTGAATGGAACATTGAAAAGTCTGTCACTGAATACATGGAGCTTCTTGATTCCAGTAGAAAGGACAGAAGAACCTGAAAACCACAAGTCGCAAGCTTTCTTGTGAAAACCGCACAGACAAAAAACAAGTTCTTCTAATCTTCCGCTCCTAGCACGTCCACTTAGCGCGCATGCTTGTTCCGAAAATGGTTAAAAATGGTCTTAATTCCGCCCTCATATCTCGGGAAAGAGCTGCTTGTAATAGAAGGCATGGGCACGCACGAAACCCGAAACTGTCCTCAAACCTCAAAAGAGGAATAAAAACCATTTCTAGCCAATTTAGGAACAACCATGCGCGCTCAGCAGTTCCATCTACGGACTCATCGGAGGAAAGATAGCTGAAGTGTACAAAGAGTAGTCGTGCGCTAGATTCTGCACTCCTTTTCCTTCTTGGGGAGCACCACCTTGCCTCTAAGGTCTCTCACAAACTTGGCAAACAGGTCTGCATGTTCTGTATGAACCGGGAAAATCTGCTTCGAACTGATCTGATCAAGGACTTCCTTCAGCTGAAGAGGCATTATGTGCCCAGAAACGTGAACATGATACTGCGGCAGACCATAATGCTTGAGCCAGTTGGTAAGCCTCTCGTAGTCTATTTCCATCTCCTCATTGAAAGGCTCAGAAGCAGACAACACATAGCAGCTGCCTGCTTCCGGCTGGATCTCGACAAGCTCCTCCAAATCATAGAATGACAGTGCCAACACCACCTTGCACTGCTGCTTCGAAACGTCGAAGGCATTCTTGACTTTGTCTGGAAACTGTTGCATTATCTGGTTTTCCCACTTGTAGTTCGTTGCCTTCGACTTTCGAAAGATCAAGACACTCTCATCGCTCAAGTCTGGAACCTTCAAACCCTTGTCCGCACGAAGCGCATTCAACAAATACGCCTGCTTCAGTGAAACGGCTAAGCAGCGCTCGTTCTTCTTGGCAATTCGAAAGAAACTGCTCAGCCGGTCAACATCTGCATACGCAAATTCGGCAAGCACAATGCCACCTGCCTGCTTGACAATACTGTTCAGCTTAGCCTCAACCTCATTCTCAGAGGAAACCGACGCGCCAGTCATGTTCGTAGCCTCAGTTACAACCGCCACGGGTTCCGCCTCCGCAACCTTCGCTGCAAAATCATCCGTCATCTCTGGTTTCGCGCCGTGATGTCTGAAATCTCCCGTGTAAGCAATTGCGCCGCTGGAAGTGTGAACTATGAATCCGTAGGCGCCTGGAACCGAATGGTCAACGTGGACTGGCTCAACTTCCAAGCAGCCAACAGTGATTCTGTCTCCTGTTCTAAAGGATTTGAAAGCTATGTCTTCAACGTCAAACTCCAAATCCGCCCGCCGCATGTCACTCAAAGCCTGCAAAATCGTTCTTGTTGTCTCACCGCAATAAACTGGAATTTCACGATTTATGAAAGACAAATACGCTGAATGATCCAAATGCCCGTGAGAGATGAAGACAGCGTCAAATTCTGGCGGCTTCTTGTCAAACTTGTACAGACCATCCAGCCTCGGCAGAATCCCAAACTCCTGCAAGCTCCTCTCACTTTTCGGCGAGAGAAACGGTGGAGAATAGAATTGTTTCTTCATGGCGAAGGACATACCGAAATCAAAGAAAACCTTAGTGTCACGATCTTGAAGCAGAATCTTGTTTCCGCCGATCTCGTCAACTCCACCGTAAAAGGTTAGAGTCGTATCATGTTTAACCATTTTTATCCCCTCAATCTATCTGCTTTCTTGCACATGCCTGAAAGAGCAAGCATCACGTGAGGAAAGGTGAACACGCTGAAGACTTTCGTGTATTTCGGATTCCCAGCCTTCTTCACAGTTTCAACAGCGCCCCCAGCCTCCAAGTAACCTCTAATGAATGCCTCAGCAATCTGCTCTGCCACTCTAAGACCAACAAACGGCGGAATGCCATGCCCAGCATAGTAAAGAAACTCCGCCACATCCCACACCTTGTCACCGTTCCGTGAAGCCTGCTCAAAATCCATCAAGAATATCTCACCCTTTCTTCCGATCATCATGTTCTCTGGCTTAGTGTCGCCCAAAGCAACGCCCATCGCATGCACTTTGGCGAGTTTTCTGCCAACCCTTCCTATGGTTTTCAAGTCCTTCCTAACCTCAGCTCCAACTCCCGAAGTCGCAACTCTCCTTATCACACTTGCCACATCCTTGCCCTCCACGTATTCCATGAAGACCAAACGCTTGCTTGGGCTAACGTACAGAATCTTTGGAACGGCAAAACCTTTTGAGTGCAGCAGCTGGTTCATGACACACTCTCTTTCCAGTCTGGAACGGCCAAGGACGGCAAACGTTCTGGTTCCGAGAGACCACAACGTGAGCGGGAACCATTTGAAACTAGACCAGTCCCTGAAACTCTTAACCACAGCCTTCTTTTCACGGTCATCCACCCTGGCCCTAATCAAGTAGACATCATTCAAGACGCCGCCAAGACGCTCAACCGCAACCCTCACGCCCTCGCTTGTACCCAACACCTTTCTGGCGAAAGCCCTGATGTCCGTTCTGTTCGCCAACGGAACAAGCCCGCTGGCCGTAGGAATATACGCATACTTCTCAGGAACCTCAAACTGACTGACAAGCTTTGCGTCTTCACTGCCTGTCTCTTGAAGTCTGGCAAGGACTTCCCTGTTTTGCGAAAGCGCGCTGAGAATACTTGGAAGGATGCCCAAAAGAGAGGCGAAAAGAGTCCTCTGAGCGGGTTTGAGAAGATTCGTGAAACGTACCCTAGGGTTCTTGGCTTTGTCAGCAAAGCTGCTTGCGACTTTCACGTAGCTATTACTGGAAGTGACCACATCTTCTTTCTCAAGCTCTTTCAACGCCTCTTTGAACCCGCGAAGCATGTGACTTGTGTTTCTTTCCTTACCTCTCTCATCCATAAGATTAGCCAAGACGTAGGCCATCGACGGAAAAAGTCGAACTCTGCTCAGGATGGTGCCATGCATGAAATACTCTGGTCGAATGCGAATCTCGTACGAAAGCTCGGGAAAATCCAACACAAGGTTTTCCAGAAGTTCGAGAATAAGCCGCTTTTTCAGTTTGACTTCTTGGTCGTGCAGGTAACTGGGGTTCACTTGGGCTATGTATGGGAAAATAAGCTTGCTCGCCAAGGCTTCTCCTAGAAAACCTCTGTCCACATCCCTCTCAAAGACCCATTGGTCAGCGGCCAAAACAATCATAGAGCGGTCACCGAAAACCTTCACGTAATTCATCAACCGGGGCTGGAAGCCGCGAATTACAAGCACAACGTCAATCGGCGCCTTCGAGCTGGGCAACCCAAACGCATAATCACCGGACACGCAGACCGCTGTGATATGGTTAGGGCCTGCTATGTGACGGCAAAAATTGAGAATCTCTTCATTCAGCGTCTTGCTTGGGTCTTTGAGATTCTGAGCCAAACTTCCACCTTAGACGACGATGACAACCACAAATAGAATCGTCGAACGCTCGAAATATAGTTAATGCTTTTCGACAATCCTGCCGTAAGCTCTCAGAACTTTCAGGGCTTTCACGGCTTTTTCAGGCAGATTATACAATGGAATACTCGTGTTCCCAAGAACGCTGTACACTTTTGCGAAGTCTTCCCCGCCCGCAGGCACATCAACTATCGGCTTGCCAGAATGCTTGGAAGCTATCTTCGGAATTACTCTGCCGTCTTTCGGTTCAAAGAACGTGGACTTGAGCATGTTTATGACCAAGACTCCGTCCACATTCTTGTCTGCAAGCACAAGCTCCAACACTTTCGAATATCTTTCACCCTTGGCGTCAGCTATCATGTCAATCGGATTAGTGGCGTCAACTCCGGGATACAAACTTTCAATCTTGCTTTTAGTCTTCTCAACCAAAGCCGCAAGTCTCAAACCGTTCTTTGCAACGGCATCAGCCGCTAATATAGCTGGACCGCCCACATTGCTCATAATGGCCACATTGTCACCGCGCATCGGAGGCTGTTTCGAAAGAACTATGGCGGCGTCCATCAGCTCCTCGATGTTTCCTACTCGTATCATACCGGCTTTCTTGAACGCCGCATCGAAAACTTCGTCCGACCCTGCAATTGAAGCAGTGTGAGATTTGGCTCTCTGCGCTGCCTCGGTTGTTATTCCGCCTTTCAAGACAAGTATCGGTTTCTTCTCAACGATTCTTCTTGCCTCTTCGATGAATTCTCTTCCGTTTTTCACTCCTTCCATGTAGAGGCATATGACTTTCGTGTCCCTGTCCTTGCCAAGATACTGCAGCAGCTCCACATCGTTCACGTCTATCTTGTCACCCACAAACGCGAACTTGCTTATGCCTATCTTGTAAAAGCACGCCCAATCAAGCATGCAAGCGCCGACACCGCCACTTTGAGATATTACCGCGATGCTCCCTCTTTTGGGCATAGTGTTCCTTTCAAACGACGTGTTCAGGCCGTTGGCCGTGTTTATGACGCCCATGATAGTGTTGGGCCCCAGAATTCTGATTCCATACTCCTCTTTCAGCTTGAGCAGTTCTCTTCGCTGTTCGTCTTTGTAGCCACCGGTAACCATCACTAGCGCTTTCACGCCCATCTTTGCACACTTTTCGGAAACCGGTATTGACTCTTTCGGCGGAAGCATAATGACCGCTAGGTCAGGCGTCTCCGAAATCTGGTCCAAGTCTGTGAAGCCTTTCTTGCCGTGCGTGTCCAAAACCACTGTCTTGCCCTTGAAGAACTTCCTCATGTTATATGCGACGCTGTGGAACAGCTGCGGCGAGGTCATGCCGACTTTTTCACGTATCTTGCTTGAGCCTATCAGGACGACCTTTCGAGGCTCAAACATGGATTTCACTTCGTCCATCTAGTATTCAACCTTCAAAGGAGCCAAGCGGAAGTGAAAGACAAACATAAGGCTGTTCATGTTCATAAACTTAACCATGAAAGTAACCAATAGAACATTGTTCTATCCGGCTCATTTGCGT
>JALHSY010000157.1 GCA_022865455.1 Candidatus Bathyarchaeota archaeon | reverse complement strand
TCCTTGCAGGTCTTTTGGTATGGCTTCGATGGCCATTTCTGCCAAGTTGTCTGCCAGGGTTGGTGTGTTGTAGTGATCTTCGACGACTGTGATCTCCTTGTTTTGCTTGAGTTCGTTTATTACCCATGTGGCGAAGTTTTGTTTCAAGGGGTGCCAACCGTACAATACGCTGGTGCGCAATATTGCGAAGTTTTTGCAGTTCTGGATTACTTGTTTCTCCCCTTCTAGTTTCGTGACGGCATAGTAATTTATTGGGTTTGGGGTGTCATCTTCCTTGTAATTGCCTTTCCTGCCGTCGAAGGCGTAATCCGTAGAAATGTAGATGAGCTTCGCACCTGCTTTGCATGCTTCAGCTATGTTGCGCGTTCCCTCCACGTTTATCTTCCATGCGTGTTCCTTTTGGATTTCGCACTTGTCAACGTTAGTTTCGGACGCAGTGTGTATGATTACATCTGGCTCGAGGGTGCTGAAGAGGTTCAAGACTTGTTTTCGATCCGTGACGTCAAGTTTCAGCGAACCTGAATGCAGTGGATGGGTGCTGTGAAGAGGTGTAACATCGTAGTTGCCGTTGGCTGTCTTGACGATTTTGTTGCCCAGCAATCCGCTCGCTCCAGTGACCAATAATTTCATCTTAGACATAGTCTCTCCATCTACTCTGAGTTCTGCTAGTCATCAAATCATACAGCCTTTGGTTTGGCGTTGCACATGTAGTCTTTTATCATTCTTGCATGGTCGAATGCTAGCTTCTCCCTAAGGCTGTCTGTTTTGAAGAATTTAACGTCTTCCTCATCGCCTGTAGTTTTGATTTTTCCTTTGGTCTTCCTCGCGGCATAGCATATAGCGGGCACTTGTCTACGCCGTCCGATTGCGTTTTAGAGCATATTTGAAGGCTTATGTATTTGTCCTTTCACAGTGGGGTCTAGTGCGCGCTTAAGCGAGCCGCCTGCCATTCCTCTTGAATGAAGCAAGTTGCCAAAGGTGTCGACTCCAAAGCATGGAATCTTAAGATGTTTACGGAACGGATTATGATGGATATAACGAGCACGACTATTGTCAATACCATTGTCATGGGATCCATCAGATTGGGACCTCGCTCCAATATTCCTTCTCGCACAAGTTGCGCACGCTACTTATAGAAATGAGTCGCTGGCTAGAAAGATACTGACTCAAATATTTAAAAAAGAGTCGCGCGTCATATATGGCTGGTAAAAGGCTCACATGGCGAATGTTGTAATAGTTCACTTTATTCTTTCGAAAGGATATTTCCGCTCCATATGATGAATGGATTGCAGTAACGCGCGCCGCAAATGGTGTTGCACTCCCAATTGACGATGAAACATAAAGGTCTGATGAGTATTTTAAGGGATCTTTTCCTCTCATCCCTATTACCATCTGCCGGCCGACTTGAACAACTTGATCGCTCTAAGAGGAAGGGAACTTGCGTTGTTCTAGTTCCCTTTTTAGTCTTGGAGGAATTGATCGGAAGTGTCTTGAGAAAATACGAATCCCATAATGTCTGAGAAAGTCTCTCAAGTCATCAGTTACTTCATCATCGGCGCCACTCCATGTGTAATCTGAGAGGTTTATCGTGAAATCTTTTTCCGAGATTGGCATGCTGCAAAAAGATAAGAAAGTAGTCTTCACATTCTCGTTCGTTTTTCCTCTAGCGGATGGTGAGAAGATTATCCGAAACTCTTTGGACTGGTATTTTCCAGAGATGGTCGAAATCCCGTCCTTTTTTGTCAGAGTTACCTTATCCACTTTGTCTTGAAGAAGCTCTGCATATTTCTCCATCAGATCTTCCATTATCTTGATCTTGTCTTCGAACGAAAGCTTCTTTGGATAATCTGGTTGCGTCTTTATCACCCTTGCAGGCACTCCTCCAATGACACAGTGCGGTGGGAAGCTTTTCGTAACGACAGCACCTGCACCGATGCTGCAATAATCACCTATGGTTACCCCTGGCAATAGGATCGCTCTGAATCCTATTATCACGTGGTTTCCTATTCTTACAGGGGCGAATTCGCTACTATATCCTTCGATGACCGAATTCCAGAAACCATGTGTTATGATCTTAGATTCTGGGCTAAAACCAACGTCGTCGCCTATTTCAACAGGCATGGCTACGTTTATGAAGCTATCGTGCATTACGCATCTTGAACCAATCTTGATTCTCGCTGTCGGGCGCTCTGCACCACCACCTCCGATTCTGAGGGGAATCGGGTTGTCATCTGAATAGAAGAAATCGCCGATTTCGATGCTTCTTGCCCTGAATCTTGCATCTCTCCGTACAATGCTGTTTTTTCCTATTTTTAGTTTCTCATACGCTGTTATTGTGGCACCTTCATCTATCCTTGTGTTTTCGTCAATGCGAATATCATGTGAAAATATGGTCGTCCGTGGCGCAATCTTCACGCCTTCATCAATGAACAAATTATCCGTGTATATTTCTACTTTGTCGCCTATGACACAATTCTTCCTTATCAGAATCTTCTTGGCCCTGATCTTTACGTCAACCCCAAACGTCGCTTCAGTGTCAATTTCACCAGTTTCATATTGAATCATATCTCTCATGGTGTCACCTACATATAATATCCACCATTGATATGAATAACCTGTCCTGTGATGTATGAACTTGCTTCGCTGGTGCACAGAAACACAACCAAATCAGTCACTTCTCCTATCTTCCCAAATCGTTTCATGGGAATATCTTGCAGGGCTTTCTGCCTAATCTCTTCTGGTAATCGAAGGTTCATGCCGGCGTCGATGTAACCGAGTGCCACGCAGTTCACAGTGATGTTCTTGTCAGCCACCTCTTTGGCAACTCCTTTTGTGAAGCCAAACAGACCTGACTTTGACGCGGCATAGTTGCACGTTCCGAATGTTCCAATCTGCCCGACGACTGATGATATGTTCACGATTCTACCCCAAAGTTTCTCCCTCATTATGGGTAGCACGTGTTTTGTGCATAGAAACGCGCCTGTGAGGTTGGTGGACATTACTTCATTCCAAAAGCTACTGTTCATTTTCCAGACCATACTGTCTTTGTGGATGCCTGCATTGTTGATGAGAATATCAACTGTTCCGAATCTGTCCTTAATGTTCTTGATCATTTCAATAACTTCTTCTTCCTTGGAAACGTCTGCTTTCACGATTTCTACTTCAGCATGATGTTGTTTGGTGATTTCATCAGCTGTTTCTCTAGCGTCCGCGTCATGAGAACAGTAGTTGATCACTATTCTTGCTCCTTCTTTTGCGAAAGCCATTGCAATCCCTTTTCCAATTCCTCTAGAGCTTCCGGTTACTATGCAAACTTTCTTCATTTTCTCACGTCTCTATATAGACAGAATGCTTCGAACAAGCCGTCACAACCACATTGGTATGCTCTAACCTTCGCAAGTCCGTGTATTGCGACCAAGTTCACATAGGGTTTTCCTTTTTGAGTCGTATGATATCTCAAGCCTTTTTCTTTCAAGTGAAAGTATTCGGTTATGTTATAGAAAACGTTGGGATGAAACGCATTTTCCGTGGAGGGGACTTCGTAGAACAGCACTTCGTTAACGTATCTACAGCTGGATATTGTCACATGGGAGGCGTTTCTATGGTCTTGATGAGTGTCGCTAGGAAACAATGTGAACACGGTGTCCGGCGCAATCTCTTTGACATGGGCTCTTAGTTCGTCAATGATTTTGAAATTAACTGGTATGTTGCCATCCGGATAATTCAGGAAAGTCAGCTTTGCATTGATTAGCTTGGCACTGTCCTTACATTCTTGAAGTCTCTTTTCCTTAGACCCGCCTAGCTCACCAGCGGACAGAGTAATAATGTGAACATCATTCTCCTTTGATAATCTAGCTAGAGTTCCGAAGCATCCAAATTCAACGTCATCAGGGTGTGCTCCAACAGCCAATACTGTCATATTTGGTGTTCTCCCTTTTTCGGGTAGTGCTTTAATCTGATACTGTATTTAAAGCTGGTTTTTAACCACTTTGCTTCTTTGTTTCGACTTCTTTCATCAGTAGGGTCGATCGGTCCATCGACCGATTATACTTTCAAGGATATCGTATGATTTAATAAACACTTTCAGATAAACAGAAATAAACAATCTTTGTCGTAAGCAGTGAGATCCCATCCTTTTAATATTTTGAGCTACTCCATTGATAGAGTAGTTCCTAGTATGCATTATTTGTGTTGTATGTATAACAAACTAGCGAGACGATGTCGGGATTAGCATTGGCACGTTTAAAACAGTAGGGAGCTAAAGGCTTATTCTAAATCACAGCATGTGTTAAAATGGGCAAAAAACATAAGAACAAAAATAGCGTAGCTCAATTAACATAAACCTGTGAGATGATAAAATAGGATTAACCGCGCATGTTGTGGCATATGTGTCACAACGCGAAAAGTCTGCGCTCAGTAAAAGTTTAAGAGAATACTATTTCATAGTTAGAGGACGAGGTCTTCGCAGTGGTTGGGATAATCACCATAGGAATGCCTATTAAAGACAGGATTTTTTGCATCGACAAAACCTTAGCTTCCATATCATCACAAACATATCCAAAAAATAAAATCAAAATAGTTTTTATTGACGATCAAAGCAACGACGGAACCTACGAAAGACTCTTGCAATGGAAGGAACAACATGAAAAAGAGTATCTGGGTATCCAAATTCTGAGAGCAGAGTCCAAAGGGTACATCTCAATTCTAAGAAATCTTTGCGTCTCTAATATGAAGGGCGATATAATATTCTTCTGGGATTCAGATACCATTGCGCCTGATGATAACGCCCTAAGTCGAATGGTACAACAATTAGTTGGGAGTGATGCTGTTGTTGTGGGTTTTCCTGGCTATCGTGAGCGACCATCTGTATATGAAAAAATTTTGCAGGCTGGAACAGAACTTGGTGGATTGGGTTTCACTGCTATAAAGAAATTAGCTTTTGATAAAGTAGGACTGTTTAATGAAAAGTTGCGCGTTAATGAAGACACCGAATTCTTTTCGAGGGTGAAAGTTAATGGTTTGAAAGTTATCTTTGATACGCGAAGTCCTTGTACGCATCTTAAGCCTGAGATGCCTTTACACTCAAGTATGAAGAACGGCGTTTTAGAATACTTGAGAAGGGTGAAATATTGTTTTTCTTATGTGCCGCTTGTCTATGGTGAATGTCTTAGGGCTGGTTCAAAGCCACATTTGCTGAGAATACTCTACTACTTTGCACTGCCGCCCATCATCATGCTCTGGATATTCGATTTGTTATATCCCATTTTCCCAGTAACACTTGCCTCGCTCTTTCTGATAGCCTATATCCTTCTGAACCTATCCTACCACGTTTGGAGGGCAAAGAGAAACAGGCTGTTTGGTATCGTTGCTTTCGCGTATCATGTTCCGTGTGGGGTTGCAATCTCTTATGGCTATTTCGTTAAACTGATTGGTGAAGTGTATGGTGACGTTAGACGTTGGATGCGGAAAGCATAAGCGCGGAGACATAGGTATTGACTATAACCGAAATAGCGTTGCAGATATGATTGCAGATGCTGAGCATTTACCTTTCAAAGACGAAGCGTTCACGGAAACCATGCGCACAGTCGTGTTGGAACACAGTCCAAACCCGTTAAACTTCTTAATGGAACAGCACCGTGTTCTAAAACAGAACGGGAGAATAGAGCTGGTGACTGATAACGCTCAATGCTTCCGATGGTCTGTACTGAAGTTTCGCGGAACGAGACATGAGGGCTACCACACGGACCACTACATGATATTCTACCCAAAGAATGTGGCTAGGCCAATGTGGCTGGCAGGCTTCAGCAACGTCGTTACCGAGTATGCTTCAAAAGAGAAATATAAGATGGGTATCCCCTTCGCATTGCTTGTCAAGGTTGGCCTATTGAGAAAAGAGTGTATGTATAAAAGGTTCAGAGCGATTGCACGGAAACAAGAGGCAAAGTTCAGAAAACCTAGGGTTAGACAAGTTCTTCACTTTCTTCCTCAAGTTGCTTCTTCTTTTTCCATGCTCGGCGCCGCCGATCCAAAGGCTCGCCGAAAATTTGCAGGTCCTTGTACAAGAGGGCCTTAGCGTACTCGCAGCCCTTCATGTTTTATCCTCTGTTTCCATTCTGCTCAGTCCTTCTGTTATGTTTAGTGGTCTTGTTCTTAGCTGTTTTCGTATTTTGTCCGTGCTTAAGGGCGAATCTCTTGGCCTTCTGGCTATCCAAGCCGCGAGTTGACTCATTTTTACTGGTTTGATCAAGCTTGAGTCCAGTTGGAAGCTCTCAGCTATCTGTTTCGCAAATTCGTACCTGCTCATTCTCTCGCTTCCAGAAGCATGATACAACCCCTTCAAGCCTCTCTGTAGCGCTTCCAGAGCCATCTCCGCAAGGTTGTCCGCCAGCGTTGGCGTATTGTAGTGATCTTCAACTACGCTGATCTCCTCGTTCTGCCTAAGCTGGCTGACTATCCAAGTGACGAAGTTCTGTTTCCATGGGTGCCAACCGTATATGACGCTGGTACGCAGAACCGCATAGTTCTTGCAGAGAGCGATTACTCGCCTTTCTCCCTCAAGCTTTGTAAAGCCATGGTAGCTTATCGGGTTTTGGCTTGTCTTCTTCTTTGTAGTAGCCTTTTTCGCCGTCAAACACGTAATCGGTCGAGATGTGAATCAGTTTCGCGCTTGCTTCGGCGCAGGCTTCAGCTACGTTCCGTGTTCCTTCAACATTCACGTTCCATGCGTGTTCTTCCTGGGTTTCGCACTTGTCAACATTGGTTTCGGCAGCCGCATGAACCACAGCGTCCGGCTGCAGTTTTCTGAAAATGCGGAGAACTTGCTCCTTGTTAGCGATGTCGATTTCCAGTGAGTTGTCGTGAAGCGGCTTCGCATGATGCAACGGCGTGACTTCGTAATTCCGACTGGCGAGCTCCGCAGCTTTGTTTCCAAGCAGGCCGTTGGCACCAGTAATCAATAATCTCTTTTTCGCCATTTTCAACATCCTTGTCGGAATCGCGTTTCTGAGAGCCTATGAGAAAGCAGATTGGTTGAAAGTTAATATTTCTTTTCTTATGCTCTCATGGTACTGAAGTAGTTGTGGAGTTTGCTGCCGCACATCACTTTTTGATTATGCCAATGACGAGTCCGTTGGCCGCAGGAAAAGGGTTGTTATACCTTAAAGTTTGCGCTTCTTGCCAATCAACTTCGATCCATGCGTTGTCTTTGGAGACGCGCTTTAGGCAGAATAGCTCAGTGAATTGTATTTTGCTGTTTCTAAGTAGCCTATCTAGTTCAGGATTCAAACCTAAAGGCAAAGTGATAACGATATTTCCTTGCGGGGCTAGCAACCCTCTCAGGTTTTCAATGGCTTGCAGAATCTTGCTTGGGTCATGCAGGATTTTGTGGTCGCTTATATCCTCATCCCAGCCAACGTGTTCCAAGGTTGAAATGCTGATGATTAGATCGTACTTTTTGGATGGATGAAAATCGATTATGTCTCGATTTATTACACCCTCAGCCTTCTCGTACTTGTCTACAATATCGTGACGAACGGGGGAATAATTCGATAAAACGTTACCTACTTCCAGGATGCTTTTCGCTTTGCTTTTGTTTAACATCTCCAAAATGATTGCAATCTCAACGGTTCTTTCATTTCTCCAAGTCGTGTTATACCTATGATAGAAATATCTGTAGGCGTCTCCTCGAAACGCAAATGTTCTCCTTGATTTGAGCATCTTGTAATAGTAAAACCAAAAACTGTTTACGAGGTAATTCCTAGTCTTTCTTATTCCCATATGAATAACATAACGCAGTCCCTCTTCTTCAGAGGCTTCTTTAGCCCGAGACAGAAACGATCGCAGTTTTCCAAAAGCTTTCTTTTGTTCCATGTTCACTTCATAGTAGCATTAATCCTATTATTCTTTGCCGAAAAGACGGTTTGATTGCTTTCCAGAGGTTGTGTGCTGCAAGTCGACTTGAGCAGTCAGCGGATTTGGGCACCGCAGATCGCTTGAAGCCTCAATATATTTAAATATACTTCAAGGTGTAAGATTTTGGGAAAAATATGTACGTGAAAGCTAGGGAAACCTGCAGGGTTTGTGGATCGAATAAGCTGACTCCGATATTGTCCTTGGGAGATCAGTTTGTGACTAATTTTGTTGAAGAATCAAAGAAAGACAGCGTAAGAGGTCCGCTGGAATTGGTTCTCTGCAACGTGGAAGACGGCGGTTGCGGATTATTGCAGCTAAAGCATACTTTGGATCATGATGTTTTGTACAGGAAATACTGGTATAGGTCTGGAATAAGTACAATGATGGTGAAAGCTCTGGCAGATGTTGTATCTTCTGCAGAGAAATTGGTCAGATTATCCCCCGGAGACATGGTTATTGACATCGGATCAAACGACGGAACTCTGTTAAGGCAATTCGTAACTTCTGGTCTGACAACCGTAGGCTTTGAGCCTTCCAACCTCTGGAAGTTGGGTATTGAAGGAACATCGAAAATAATCAACGATTACTTCAACTATGAAGCGTTCAAAAGGGAATTTGGCAACAAGAAGGCAAGACTCATAACGAGTATAGCCATGTTCTACGATCTGGAGGACCCAAACACGTTTGTCGAAGATGTAAGGAAATGCTTGGATAAGGACGGGTTGTGGATAATCCAAATGAACTATTTGGGTTTGATGTTGGAAAACAATACTTTCGACAACATAAGTCATGAACATCTCGAATACTATTCTCTAATGTCTCTCGAAAATCTCTTGAGTAGGCATGGCATGGAACCCTTTGACGTCGAGCTTAACGACGTTAATGGTGGCAGTTTCAGAATATACGTAAGGCATAAAGGTGTAAAAATTAGAGGTTTTCCTGAAGCAGAAAAGAGATTAAAAAAACTGAAGGATAATGAGAAGGAAAAGGGATTCGGCAAGAACAAAGCCTATGATGAATTTGCGATGGAAATAGAGAAGACAAGAAGAGACTTAATGGGCTTCTTGAATCAAGAAGTAAAGAAAGAAAAGAGGATTTTCATCTATGGGGCATCTACTCGCGGCTTGGTTGTTCTGCAATATTGCGGTATAGATAGGAAACTGATCGAGGCCGCAGTAGACAAGAATCCAGATAAGTGGGGCAAGTACATAGTTGGAACAGGCATTCCCATAATGTCTGTTGAGCAATACAGACAGGAAAAGCCAGATTATCTATTCGTTTTACCCTATCATTTCATCGAAGAGATCAAAGACCAAGAAGAGGAATTTCTCAGGAAAGGCGGAAAAATCATAGTAGCCATCCCAAAGTTCAGAATAATAGCTAGCCATGATTCCTAGCTGCTACCTAGTACTTAAGAGCAACCTCTATAGTTAGATATCGCTCGCTGGAAGACTCTTTCCATTTTTCTGGCGTATTTCTCCCAAGATAGGCTGGTTTTGACGTATTCATAGGCGTTTTGTCCGATTTCTCTGCGTAGCTTCGGGTTATTCATTAGGGTTTCAACTTGCTTAGCGATCTGTTCCGGTCTTGTTTGGTCGATGATTAGTCCGTTGGCCCCATTCTGGATAATCTCCGATGTCCCGACTTGCTTTGAAACTATCACGGGTTTGGCTGCTGCCATTGCCTCGGTCACTACCAGACCCCATGGACTGATTGAGGAGGGATACACGAACACGTCACAAGCGGCGTAGACTTCAGCAAGCTCTTTGTCACTGCCACTGTGGAAAAACAGAATTCTGTTTCTGATACCTAATTCCTCACTGAGTTTTGTCAGCGTTTCTCGCTGCCTTGCAGGAACATCCAAGATCAACTTAACATGGTCATAGCTTTTGGACAAGTGATAGAGCGCTCTGACAAGCTCTGACCGTCGCGCGTATGAGCTTCCGCCAACGAACAACATAACAAAATCGTTTTCAAGATCATACTTTCTTCTGAGATCCTTGCCTGAGGCGTTGTGAAACAACTCGGTGTCTACGCCAGTTCTCACTACTGTGGCTGATCTATCATAGGCTTTCCTGACGAATCCTGCGGCAACTTGCGAAAGAACGCATATCTCATCGACATAGTTCGCTGCAACTCTGTCCAGCAGTTCAAAAAGGGGCCAGTTCAGCTTGCGTAGACCGCTTCTGAGTTCAGGTACAAAAAACCAGTATGGCGGTTCATTACACATCCATACGACTGGGGCTTTCAACCTTTTCTTGGCGAAAAAAGCTGCCCACTCGGTAGGGAAATTGTGATTGTTTACTACGTCGAATCGTTTCGGTATCTTTTGTCCCATGTTTAGCATGCATGGGAACTGATATGGGATCGTGTAGAATTGGCGTCCCATGTGTCTTCGCATCCATGTTCTCAAAGTGGAGGTCTTTTCAGTTCCAGCACTTGGCGATTTCCCGTAAGTCTCGGCTGGAACCAGCCACTTAGGCATCTTCCCTTCCATTGGATGTGGAATAACATTCACTGTTAGCTGCTTGAAAAAGTCTGGAAAGGTTTCTTCATTAACTGCGTTCGTGAATACCTCCACTTCGTGTCCTATCTTTTGCAGCTCGATTGCCAACCTCAGAATCTGTCTTTCCCCACCAGCTCGTCCCCAGAATGGCGTGTGAACCATCGCGATTCTCATGAGTCTATGTCACCTTACACGTGTTAAGCATTTGACCAATGTTTATATATATGACTACACAAAACATCGAAGCACTGGTGCCATGAGACACGCTAGAATGAAGACGAAAACCCGAACAGCTGTTATTTTGGTTGGTGGCGCAGGCTTGCGAATGCGTCCTTACACGGAAGACACGCCAAAATGCATGATACCATTGCGTGGCAAGCCCTTGATCCACTGGACGCTGATGTGGCTAAGGGACTACGGTTTCGATCACATCGTACTTGGAGTTGCACACCACAAGGAAGTGATAATCGACTATATTGAAGAAAACCCCACAGGCTTGAAAGTGGATTTCAGCGAACACACGCAAGAGGGCGAGACTGGCGAGGGATTCCGACTTGCGATTCAAAGATATGTGAGTGACGACAACTTTCTAGCCATGAACGGGGACGAACTGACCAACCTCAATATTGACAGGTTTGCAACGTTTCACCTAAAACATAAGCCTGTGGCGACGATAGCCGTTTCGCCGATGCGTTCGCCTTTTGGAATACTGGAAATCGAAGGAGAAGACATAGTAGGGTTCAAGGAGAAACCCATTCTTGATGATAAGCTTGTCAGCGCTGGCATATACATGTTTAATCATGCAATCTTGGACTACTTACCTGTGAAAGGAGCTATCGAGAAGACTGCATTCCCGTTGCTTGCGAAGAAGAGGCTTCTCAAGGCGTGCAGGCTCGGTGAGAACGAGCAATGGTTCACCGTCAATAGCGTGAAGGATTTGTCCGTGGCAGAAAAAGGATTCAAATCAATGAGGGGATTGAAAGAATGAGAGTGTTAATAACTGGAATGTCGGGATTTGTAGGAAGTCATCTGGCCGAGAAATTGGTCACCAGCGAGTATGAAGTCTATGGGGTTGTCAGGCGAGTCGCAAGTAGAAACTTGCAGCTTATTGAGGAGATCCTGAAAGATGTGACATTAGTTTCTGGAGACATCACTGATTATGTTTCAATTCGTAATGCGATAAAAACAGTTAATCCAGACATTATTGCTCACCTAGCGGCACTTACACCTGTCCGCGATTCGTTTGAGCGCCCGTTCGAATATCAGCAGACGAATCTTGCGGGAACGATGAATGTAGCGCATGCTTTGTTGGAGCTTCCAGATCCGCAGACTAGAAGGTTAGTTGCAGCGTCAACAGCAGAAGTGTATGGCTTGCAGGGAAAAGAACCGTTGAAGGAGACTTTGGCCTTGAGACCCACTAGTCCCTATGCGGTCAGTAAGGCTGCAGCGGATCTCTATCTGCAAATGATGTTCCACACCTACAGCCTGAATGGGTCTATAATGAGGCCTACAAACTCGTATGGAAGGAAATTCGACACAAGTTTCATTATCGAGTACCTCGTCACCCAGATGCTGAAAGGTGAGAAGGCTTACGTTGGCGCACCTGACTCTGCCAGGGATTACATGTATGTTGATGATCACGTGAATGCTTACCTGCTTGCAATCAGGAGCAAGAAGGCAAATCGCCAGATTTACAATGTTGGTACAGGAAAAGGAATAACGAACAGGAAACTTGCTGAAAAGATAGCTGACAAGATCGGCTACGATAGACGAAAAATCACTTACGGTTCTTATCCTCCAGGCTATCCGTACCGTCCGCCAATCTCTGATCAACCGTCTATAGTACTGGATGCAGTGAAGATCAGAACTGAACTGAACTGGTCGCCAAAGGTTACGCTTGACGATGGAATCAGCAAAGTGATCTCCTATTCCAGAAAGCACTGGATGAAATGAAGGAAGTCGATTACATCGTAGAGCCAGAAGAGCAGGCAGTTGGTTGTCGTGGCTCACGATTTGGGACTAGGTGGATTGCGGCTCACGCGTGCTAACTATTGATGGAAAGATTTAAGATGCATGCAACGAGAACAGTCGTGCAAGATTGTGGCAACTGCTGTCGAGGCTTACACTAGAATGACATCGATACCTAAGGTCTCGGGTTTCATGGAAAAGGTTGACTTAGTGATGTGGACTAAGAATGGCGCCGAGACCTTGCCCTCAGTCCTGACGAGAATCAGTGAGATCATTCCAGATCGATCTGTGAATGAGAAAATAGTAGTTGACGATAGAAGCTCTGATCATACGAGAAAGATTGCGGAATCTTTCGGTTGGACTGTGGTTTTCAACGAGGGGAAGGGCATCAGCGATGGTGCGAACACTGCGCTGAAACGTGTTGAGTCCAAGTGGTTCATAAGCTTCGAGCAGGATCTGATTTTGGCTCGTGACTGGTGGGACAAGATTCCGAAGGCTCTCGAGAACCCGAAGGTGGCTGCCGCGTCTGGAATGCGGTTTGCCAACAAGCCGGCTGGGATTCGCAGGCTGCAGCAGTACGTGGCAAAAAAGTACCGAGGCGAAGCCAAGCTTGAGTCGTGGCTCAGAGGCAGAGAGATGGCTGCCTTCACCTTGGGCAAAACTTTGGACAACACGATCTACAGGACTGAAGTAGTTAGGGCTGTGGGCGGTTTTCCCAAGCTTAAGTCAAGTTCAGGCGTTGACACGATATTGGCTTACTTGGTTGATCAGGGCGGGTATCATTGGTATGTGGATTATAGTGTTCAGTCAGTGCATTTCAGACGCGGTTTAAGGCAAGAGCTGGAGCATCAGTATTGGTATGCGAAGCAGCTGGATGAGATCTGGCGAAGGATAGAAACCGAGACAAACAAGAGGCCGCCAGTCACGAAGTTCAGCGTAGTGTATCGCTTCTTCATGTCTCCCTTCACGGGATTGTTTATGGCTTACAAGACTATGGAGCCTTCCATCGTCTATATTCATCCTTTGCTCAGGTTTTACTATCTGAAAGGCTTGCTGGAGTCTGGAAATTGACCGCGTCCAGTTGCGGGTTCACTTCTTCAAATACTTCTCGATGTACTTCGTCGTCAATGGAACGGGATTCTCCAGCTTCTTGATGAGTGGTCTCGTGTTCATCCTGTACTTCTTGGGTTCTTTAAGGATCTTCTTTGCGGTCTTGAGGATCCTGTCCGTGTCTGTTATGCATCGTATTGGGAAGCCCTTTCTGCTAAGGTATCTGGCTATTGCATCCCAGAAGTGAAAGTTCAGAGTTGGGATTCCCATAAGCGCTGCTTCTCGGTTCACGGAGCCACCGCTTCCAACCATTAAGTCCACGGCAGGCATTGTCTGAAAAGTCAGTATGGTTTTGTCCGGAACCCAGACGTTGTCCATGTTCTTGAGTTTCTCTTTTTCTTCGTCGTATCTTGGGAGGTACACCACTGTCGCCTGTTCTGAAAGCTCTTTGACTAAGCGCCAAGTGTCGGCCTTGACGTCTTTGCAGTAGCTGGCTTTGTACTCGGCGTTTCTGAAGAGCACTATTGGCTTTTTCTCAGCTATCTCTTTGGGAAGACTTGATTTCTGTTTTGCTAATGTTGCCATCCACGCGAGTTCCTCTACTCCGTCGTAGAGTATGATCTGGGATTTCGGTATGCCGAACTTGCTCCACCACTTCCCATACGAGACAGGCGCTATGAGCCAATCCACCAATGGAGAGACGAGTCTGGCCACGTGAATAGCGTGCGGCGTGTCATTTGAGTATACGATGGGGATTTGGAGGCCGAAGGCGGTTCTTATGGCGCCGACGTCTCCGTGCGTCCACAAAACTTTCGGGTAGCCTATCTTGTCGAAAAGCTTCACAAACTCTATTGTTCTTTTTTGTTCTTCTATGAGCTTCTCCTTCAGTGTTTCGCCGTACTTTCCTACGCAGGTGTAGGGTATGCCGAGAATGTCTAGGATGTCGGTTGTCTGGGTCTGCTTTTTGGCTGTAACTATGGTGTTGTAGCCTTTTTCATGCAAGGAAGCAAATAAAGGAGAAAGAAGAAGCGAGTCTTTCGGAGTGACTGAGTCTAGCCAGACATCAACCATGCTGTGCTAACATCCAATCCACAGTCTTCTTCAAGCCGTCCATAATGTCGTATTTCGGCTTGAAACCAAGCGGCTTCAATTTCTCAATATTAGAGTACAGGTAGAACGGGTGTTCGTTCGGTCGCGGGGGAAGCAACTCGATCTTGGCAGGCAGTAGCTTGCTTATTGCCTTAGCGAATTCCTCGTAAGTGTATGCCTTCCCAGAGCCAACGTTCAACGTGTCACCTATCGTCTTCGGGTTTCGCAGAGCAATGTCCATGGCTTGGCCGAGATCTTCGACGTATGTGAAGTCTGTTTTCTGTTTTCCATAGCAGAAAAGCTGCATTGGTTCTTTGTTGACGGCTTTGTCCAGCAGTTTTCTGACGATGGATGGAATAGTTAGGATTGGGCCGTAGATTTCGAAGCCTCTGAATATGGTTATGGGCAGATTTTCAGCCTCGAAAAATTGCCGTGCCATCAGCTCTGCCATGAGCTTGGCTTTTCCGTACGTTCCTTTCGGGTTGGGCTTTTCGTCTTCGGTCACAGGTTTGTCAACTGTTCGCAGCCCGTAGACTGTTGAGCTGCTCATTAGGATGAATCTTTCAACGTGGCATTTGACTGCGGCGTCCATCATGCTTAGGGTGATTTTTGCATCGTCAAGGAATTCTCCGTAGATGTCTTTGCGGTGGGTGACGAAGGCTAGGTGAATCACGTTTTTCGGGCTGAACTTCTCGAAGGCTTTGAGAACAGCGTCTCGATCAGTCAAGTCGCACTCGTGGAAGGTGAACAGGTCTTTTGGGAAGTCCTTGTAGGGTCTGGCTAAGTCGATGCCGACCACTTGTCTTCCTTTGTCGACAAAATACTGTGTCACGTTTGTTCCGATAAATCCTGAACTTCCTGTGATGAGAATCAAGAATTTTTTCTCCTTTGGATGAAGAAGAATTATCCGATTTCCGAGTTATTTAAGAGTTTTGCCCAAAGATTCTCATGGATTTGGCACGGCTGACTTGTTGGTTCCTACTCTGCGGAATTGGCATTCTGCATTTTTTGCTGCATGCGAGTCTCCTTGGGTGTTTCCGATAAACAGTGTTCTTTCAGCAGGCATTCTGAGTGTCCGTGTGGCGTGTTTGAGTTGCTCAACCCTGTCAAGCGAGTTTTCTCGCGTAACAACTACGTTGAAAGACAGTCCGAGGCGTTTGAGTGCGGCCTTTACCAGTGCTTTTCCCTGCATGGTGACAAGGGCTCTCGGTTTCTCTGAGAATTCCCTGTAGACTGCCATTCCCTCGTCGTTGACTGTCATTTCCGCTAGCGCTGCAAGTTCTGCTTCATCCCAAACCTTGAAAACCCTTTTTTTGGTTTTTTCGTCGAGTTTCGAAACCGCAACTGTCAACGGACCCACATAGTCTGTTTTTGTGATCTTTTCTATCCCTTCGATGAGCTTGTCATAGTTTACTGGAAGGTTTATCAGTGTGCCGTCAAGGTCGAAAATGACAGCCTCTATCAATGGTACATTTCCCCGATGACTCTTCCGTCTTTGACTAGCCTTGCTGGTGCATCGATGTGGCGAATCCAGTAGAGGTTTTCGGGCAGGACGTCGTACTTCGGAATGTCTGGAATCTTCTCTTTAAACGCAAGCTTCACGTACAGATACGGGATGTTTGCATAGTAGTCTTTTCGCAGCGTTTTGCCGGCGTAGGAGAAGAAGAATGACGTGGTGAACATTCTCCCAGCGTTAATCTCAGTCACGCACGGTACCTTCTCCTTGTTCTGTTTCAAGTCTACGCAGGCAATTCCGTTGAAATGCGGATCAATTGACAGAACAGCGTCTGTTCCAGTCTTGTTTACAGTGTCGTCGTGAACTGTTTTCTGAACGGCAGGGGTGCCCGTGATGCCTGAAGGCGCCAAGTGCGGATAAATGTACTCCAGACGTTCTCTGGCCATTGACGTGACTAGCTCGCCGTCTTTCCAGAGGCTGTGGAAAGCCATGTTTCTTCCTGGAAGATGCTTTTGTGCAATGAATTTCCAATTCGCCTTGCGTGCTTTCCAATAATCTATCCAAGACGCCGCCGTCTCCGCGTTCTGAGCTGGAGTGCTTCCTATACCGCCAGCACCATGCGTGGCTCGAATCCAAATGGGTTTTCCAAGCTCTTCGAATGCTCTTTCAATGTCTGCCTCTTTGCGGAGCTCCATGAACCTTGCAACTGGGATGCCCTTTTTCTGCCATATTCTAGTCGCTTCCAATTTGTCCTGGCACGCGCGCACAGTCTTTTTTGAAGGGAGAAAGACTTCCGTCTTCAGTTTTTCGCGGTTTTCCGAAACAACCCGTACTTCGATGTCGGTTTGAGCGTGGAGGAATTCTGTGTCCTCTTTCTGTGCCAGCTCGTTAAGTCTTTCAATGTAGCCGGCTTCCGTTGCCTTGGACATCAAGTATTTTTTGTCCGTGGGAACCAAATGGATGAAATGCTTGTTTGCTTCGGTTCCGACCAGAAACATCTTCTCAGGAGCGATCTGGAGGGACTTGACGAAGTTTATGCCAGCAGGCCCTCCCGCTCCTGTAACGAGAATTCTTTTCATCTTAACACCTTGATGCGTGCTTCATGAGTCAGCAGTGTTTGTTCTGCGGAGTTTTACTACTGCATATAAGAATATGTCTTAATATTTATTCTCAAGCAACCAGACTCTAGGAACAAGCTCTCTTGCAAGAATGCTGCCTGCTTCATGAAGATCACCTACAGCCATTCTCCTAATTGAGGAGCGCGGATTCAGTCAAGGATTCTGCGCAATTCATATAGGCTAGGCCGAAAAATGCTTTGTTGGTGGCTCGACACGAGGAGACCTGCGTTAGTGCTTGCTTCTCTGCTCATTCTTTGCACTGCGCTCGCTTTTGCGCCAGGAATTGACACTGCTGGAGCGGCTATGTCGACAGACGTGACTTTCTATGTTAAGGCAGATGGAAGCGTTTACCCGCAACCCGCGCCTATTTCGACATCTGATAACTCCACCTACACATTTTTTGCAGGCTGGACGTATTTGGGCGGTGACAGTGCGTTGGTGGTTGAGAGAGACAACATCGTAATCGACGGAGCAGAGTTCATGCTTCGAGGCAAGGCGCCGAATTCCAATGGCATAACCTTGGTTGGAAGATCCAACGTAACACTGAAAAACATGGTGATCACCGAATTCTCCCGTGGGATTTGGCTTTCCGGATCTTCCAACAACACGATTATGGGAAGCGATATAGCAAGCAACTTGTATGGCGTGGAGCTTGACCGTTCTTCACGCAACGCGATCTGTCAAAACAACATAGTAGGTAGCAGCATGCCTGGCATCTGGCTGCACGGGGAATCTGCAAGTAACAACAGCATGGTTGAAAACAACATAACAAGCAACTACTATGGCGTCAGAATCACCGAGTTTTCAGGCAACAACAGCATGGTTAGAAACAACATCACAAACAACTACGACGGCATCGTTCTTTCTTCTTCCTCTAACAACAGCGTGGTCGGAAACACGTTCGTTAACGACGGGCTGCTTGTCTTCGGTTCTTTTGAAAACGCGGTGAGCGGGAATGTTGTGAACGGCAAGCCCCTCGTCTATCTGGAGAGTGAGACGGACTACAACGTGTCTGATTGTGGACAAATTGTTCTGGTTAACTGTGACAACATAAGGGTGGAAAGTCTCAACCTATCTCACACAACGGTTGGCTTGGAGCTGTGGGGAACGAACAACAGCAAAATACTTGGAAACGTCATAGCAGATAACTCGTACGGAATCACCTTCTGGCACTCCTCAAACAACAGCGTACTTAAAAATAGCATAACATCGAACAACTATGGTTTCTTGCTCACCGAGTCTTCAAGCAATTTTCTATGCGAAAACATCGTGGCTGACAACTACAACCCTGGCATCGTGTTCACCAGTTTTTCGGACAACAACACGATAGTTGGGAACAACTTGACTGCAAACACGGGCTATGGTTTGATGCTCTATGAGTCTTCCAACAACCTGTTCTACCATAATAACGTAAGGGGCAACGGGAAGACCGTGTACATCGGAGCATCGGGATACGCTAACTTCTGGAACAGCAGCATCGAAGGTAACTACTGGAGCGACTACACGGGTTCAGACTTCACGAGTGACGGCTTGGGCGAGATTCCATACGTTGCTGATGCAAACAACACGGACTACCATCCTCTGATGGGCGTATTCTCTGAATTCAGCGCCACTTCAGAGCATCACGTGCAAATCGTAAGCAATTCGTCAATATTTGGTTTCCATTTCACAGGAACAGACATCTGCTTCAATGTTACAGCAGAAGATGGAACGAGCGGTCTCTGCAGGATTTGCATTCCAACAGCCTTGATGAGCGACTCTTTTAAGGTGTTTGTGAACGGAACTGAAGCGGCTGTTAGCCTGCTTCCATGTTCCAATAGCACGCACACTTATTTGTACTTCAACTACACTCACTCAACACAGGAAGTGATAATAACACCTGAGTCTGTGTCGCTTCTTGCTCTGCCATTTTTCGTGATGCCGACACTGTTAGTTGCCTCAGTCTACAGAAAAAGACATAAAACATCGTACAGTAAATGATCGTAATCAATAACCTCAAAAGAGATTTAACAAATGAAAACGTGAGGGCCGGTCGTCTAGCTTGGTTAGGACATTGGCTTTACGAGCCAAAGGTCGCCGGTTCAAGTCCGGTCCGGCCCACCACACCCATTTCTCGGCAGGAAGATGAATGTCTGAAGAAACACCCGCTCTCTATGAGCCTCCAACGCACCTTGTATGTAGATTGAACCAAGCATTGACTTGCGGTAGTGTGGATGCTACAGTTTAATATGTTGCAGTAGTTTTTGTCTAGGCGTTGAAGAGTCGGATTTCAAGGTTGTAGAAGGAAGTAAAGAGATGGGTGTCAGGGCGATTAGCAGGGTCGACGCTTTTTTGATGTCGTGTTTGATTGTTTTTTGGGGCAGTTCCTTCGTTGTCGTTAAGGAAGCGATGCAGGAAGGCTTGACTCCAGTTGCAGTGGCTACTTTCAGGTTTCTCACCGCGGGCGTGCTTTTCCTCATAGCCCTTCTCTTGGCCAAGAATAGAAGACGAAACTTCAAGGTTCTAGTCGAGAGAAGGGATTTGCCGACATTGCTGGTTCTGGCTCTCACGGGCATCACCTTCTTCTTCATCATCCAGTACACTGGCATACAGATGGCAAGCGCTTCAATCGCTGCAATTGTCGTGTGTCTCCTTTCCCCAATTCTGATTTCTGTTCTCTCAGCCAGAATATTCAAGGAACGCCTCGTGAAGAGGCAGATTCTTGGAATCGGAATCGCGGCAGCTGGAACATTCGTTGTCATTGCAGGCAGCTCACCGAGCGTTCAAGGGAGCAGAGATTTTCTCCTCGGAACTTTGATTTTGCTTTTGACACCGCTTCTGTGGGCAACCTACAGTCTTTTGGGGAAAAAGCTGATGGAAAAGTATGATGCTTTCCTTGTCGTGGCATACGTAAACATGATTGGCGGCTTATGCCTACTCCCTTTTTCGCTGGCTGAAAACTCTTTCCACAGAATAGTCTCGATGAACCAGTATGAGTGGCTGGCAATTCTCTACCTGTCGTTCACCTGCTCATTGATGGGATACTACATCTGGTTCTACGTGCTGAAGAAGGTGGGAGCAGCAGTGACAAGCACATTCCTCTTCGTAGAGCCGCTGATCACCGCAATGTTTGCAGTCACATTTGCCGGGGAAAATCTAAACTTGCTGATCGTCGCAGGAGGCCTTCTAATATTCTCAGGAGTGTACCTAGTCACGAAGAAGAAGCCATAAGCCTCACTCTGACAGGCAAGAATGACTGTCTGAGACAACAAGTCGTGGCACGCGAGAATGTCTAGGAGACCGGGAAGCTGCCAAGGAAGCCATAGACTTCCCTCGAGTTGAAGACGCTGAAAGCTGCGTGTCGCAGTCTTCTGCCAATTTTCGGTATCAACCCTCTCGCATCCGTCCCGAGCTTGCACACCACAACGTACTCGAACAGCCCGAGAGATTCGACGTCGACTACATCGCGGGCAAGTCCTGCCTTTTCTAAGGCTGACCTGACCTCAAATTCAGGCGCACCCAAAACTACTAGTCTGTCCAGCAACGACTTCGTCCAAACTTCGTACCGTGCAAGCTGCTTCTCCGATAGTGTAGCCTCAATATGCTTCTTCTCACTGTCCACCTTCGAGATTTTCACAGTCAGCGGCAAGTTCTCGTAGAAACCGAAAAGTTCAGCGCATTTCTTGAGCGCAATTTTCCTTCCATCAACAAGTTGAGCCTGTAGACTTTGCAGCGGGATTGCGGCATCGACAATGTCTGGCGAGTAGACTCCAACGTCCACATAGAGTTGTTCCTTGCTTCGGTTCAAACTCGTGATGCGCCCTTCCATTGTTGAGAATTTGTCCACATTTTCCAGACGCTCTGGGCACAGACCTATTTCATCAGCCAGATAGTGCAAAGCCACATTTTCCTCTTCGCCTGAAATCTGCAGCTTGATCCAGCCGCGCGGGGCGACTTCTATTCGTTTCGTTTCAACCTTCAATCCTTCGATCTTGGACTTCAAAAACTTGTCAGCAAATCCTAGCTGAGAATTGCTGTAGATTTTCGCGAGTAACGTTACGGCAGGCATTCACAGTCGCCAACAAGAGTCAACATTTCCACGTGCAATCTTCGCATTCTTTCAATTGCGGGAGGCGGCAACTCCTTTGAGAGATGCTGTATAGCTTTTTCTATTGGCACTCGACGCGAGCCCTCGATGAGTTTGTCTGCATATGAAACGATCTTCTCTTCAAGAGTCTGTGGAACGTAAGTGTCTCTTGGCCATCCTAGTTTCCTTGCCTCTCTTGACGTTATCCCGCCGCCCACATGCCTTTTTATTATTGACACAACAGTTTCAGGCAGGCCTAGTGATCTTGCGATTTCCGCGCCTATAACTGCGTGATGAACGCTGTGAGTCTTCGAGCGTCCAATGTCATGTAAGAGAGCTCCTATCTCCACAAGCTGCAGGTTCACATTCAACCCTTTTTCCTTGGCGGCTTCCGCCATCTCCACTGCCAGTTCAGCAACTGCTTCACAATGTTTCAAAACATTCGTCTGGCATCCGTTTTGGCGGAGAAACTGTAAAGCTTGCTCTCTCGATGGAAGCTTTTCACTCACCAAGCTCCTTCCTTAATACGTCCACTCTCTTGGACAATGCTCCAAGGATTTTGTCGTTGTCGTAGTGCATGAGCGGCTTACCGCACGTTGGGCATCGGAAGACAAGCTCCACCGCCTCTTCAAACGGGACTCGTTTGCAGCCAGGCGTGTAGCAGTAATAGAAGTCATGGTTTTTCTCGTATCCCAGTCGGATGTTGAGTTTTTCGAGAACCCGGCGCTTTTGGCTTAGGATGAACCCTTCAAGCTGGTCTGGCTGCAGTCTCCAGTGGAAAATGAACCACCCTGTTTTCGGATCCCGGGTTCTCCGAAGGCCTACAAGAGAATGGTCGTAAAGCTTGTACAGGATTTTCCGCACCGAGTTCAGCCTTATGCCTGTCTTGTTGGCTATTTCATCATCCGTGATTTCCTCCGAGTTCTTGAGAATTTCAATTAACTTGACAGCTTCTTCCTCGCCTAAAGCTCCGGCTACTCTCAACAGCGTTGCATCGTCTATGTTCGATAACATGGTAACCCTTTTTGCTTTCCTACTGGACACGTTTCTCTATACTATATATTTGTAATCCTTAATTTAAATCTCTTTACGGATTCTAAGTCAGAACCGACGGCTGGTTTCGGTCTTCTTGCCTCTCTCATTCGGAACAATCCTTATCTTAGCGTTTTCAAAGTTTTCGGCCAGTTTCTTGCCCTCCCAAAAACGATCAAGAAAAACAGCTAAACTCGCACATTCAGAGTGAGGCTGATTCCCTATCGCTACGTTAAAGTCCGAGACATCTTCTGAAAAGAACTCGCCTGGAACTTTCTGGCTTCCAACAATGACCAAAACGTCTTTCCCAAGCTTCTTGATTCTGCTGAGCACGTCGCTTGTTTGAACATTCTCACCATAAACTGTCAAGTGGACAACGGTTCCGCCTCTGGCTTTCCAGTCTCTCACGGCC
>JALHSY010000156.1 GCA_022865455.1 Candidatus Bathyarchaeota archaeon | reverse complement strand
CAAAACTTCGCCACATGGGTAATAAACGAACTCAAGCAAAACAAGGAGATCACAGTCGTCGAAGATCACTACAACACACCAACCCTGGCAGACAACTTGGCAGAAATGGCCATCGAAGCCATACCAAAAGACCTGCAAGGAGTCTATCATGCCTGTGGAAGCGAAAGAATAGGTCGTTACGAATTCGCCAGACAAATAGCCAGAGCATTTGACCTAAATCAAAATCTGATAAGACCAATAAAAATGGAACAACTGACCGCCTGGATTGCAAAAAGACCAAGGGATTCATCCCTAAACACAGATAAGATACGAAGCCAACTAGAAGCAAAACCATTAAACATAACAGAAGGATTAGATAGAATGAAGAAAGAGGCAGAAACGTGAAAAAGGGGTGAGCATACAAAGTTCCAAATGTATCATTTAAAGATTTTAGAGAAGGTATAAATATTACATAGATGTAATACATCTACGGTGAAGAAATACCTGTGAAAACAACAGTCACGCTAAAAGATGAAATTTACGAATACCTGATTAAAAAATTTGGGAGAAGAAAAATTTCAGAAGCAATAAATCAAGCACTCATGGAACACCTCTTCAAACCAGTTAAAAGCATGTTTGGTGTTGATCCTTGGCTCACAACAGAAAGCCTCAGAGACGAGGAAGAACCCCATGAAACTTCTTGATTCTTTCGCATGGATAGAATATTTTATAGGTTCGAACAGAGGCGCCAAAGTAAAAGGTTACGTGGAAGGCAAGGAACCCTTATACACGCCCTCAATCTGCCTCACAGAAATCAAATCTAGATATTTAAGAGATGGAAAGGATCCAACAACCAGAATAGAGCTTATAGCGGAAAGAAGCTTCATTGTGCCATTAAACCAAGAAATCGCCCTCCTAGCTGCGGACATCAAGCAAAAACACAAACTTCACACGGTGGATGCAATAATATACGCAACAGCCCAACACAAGGACCTCAGCTTGGTCACAGGCGACCAGCACTTTAAAGACTTACCCAACGTAAACATAATCTAGATATCATTTAAAAAGCAGAAGAATCAAAGCATCGGCACCCACTAATATGATAAATGCCTTGACGCGACACTAAAGAAGATAAAGCCAGATGAATTTACCAACAAACTCACCATCGTTAAAGGAGAAAAGCAAGATAATAGCCTAGCTTAAATTGTGACAGCCCTAAAAGCTTAATAATCCTCATATGCTGTCTAAATTTCATATATGCGTGGATTTCCATGAAGGGCGTAATACTTCACGGCGGCCATGGCACCAGACTCAGACCACTCACTCACACTGGACCAAAACAGCTTATTCCCGTCGCAAACAAGCCAATATCCCAATATGTTTTGGAAGACCTGCGTGATTCCGGCATAAAAGACATAGCGATAATATTGGGCGACATAATGCCTGAAAAAGTCAAAAATCACTACGGAGACGGAAGCAAGTTCGGCGCAAGGATCACGTACATACAGCAAGAGAAACCAGGCGGAATAGCCCAAGCAGTAGGCTTAACCGAAGACTTCGTAAAAGACTCTCCCTTCATCGTGTACCTAGGCGACAACCTGTTAAAAGGCGGGATCTCCAAATGTGTCCAAGAGTTCAAACAGAAAAACTACGACGCAATGATACTGCTCTGCGAGGTGGAAGAACCACAACAGTTTGGAGTTGCCGAGTTCGACAAGAAAGGAAACATTGTTAGGTTGATCGAGAAACCGAAGAAGCCGCCAAGCAATTATGCTCTTACAGGTATTTACTTCCTCAAGCCAGTAGTTTTTGAGATGATCAGGAAGTTGAAGCCTTCGTGGAGAGGAGAACTCGAAATAACTGAAGCGTTGCAAATGCTGATGGATGCTGGCTACAAGGTTGGCCACAAGATCGTAGAGGGATGGTGGAAAGACACGGGAACAATCGAGGACATCATAGAAGCAAACACACTGATGCTGGACGGACTCGAACCAAGAATTGAGGGAACAGTCGAAGACAAAGGATCCATTCAAGGACGTGTCTCTGTAGGGAAAAATGCCTACATTAAGAAAGGAGCGCTTGTTCGCGGTCCAGCCATAATAGGTGCGAACACGAGAATAGAAAAGGATGTTTACATAGGACCATACACTTCGATAGGAAACAACGTCCAGATAAAGAAGGGCGAGATAGAAAACTCGATAGTAATGGATAATTGCACGATCGAAATTGACACGAAAATCACTGATAGCATGATAGGCGCAGACTCAGAAATAATAACCAACAATAAAGGACCAAAAGGACACAAGCTAATTGTAGGTGAGAACTCAAAAATAGTGTTCTGAGATGAAAACATGATAGAAGGCGTAGTAACCAAACCGCTTAAACAGATAGCAGACGAGAGAGGATGGCTAACCGAAATACTGAGGAACGACTGGGAACATTTCAAGAAATTCGGCCAAGCATACGTAACAGCAGCCTACCCGCACATCGTGAAAGCTTGGCACATGCATAAGACACAAACAGACAACATAACATGCGTCAAAGGCATGGTGAAACTTGTGTTATACGACGACAGAAAACAATCAAAAACCAAGAATGAAATAAATGAATTTATGATCGGCGACAGAAACCTTCTCCTAGTTCAGATCCCCACAGAAGTTTGGCACGGTTTCAAAACAATAAGCGAAGAGTATGCGTTGGTACTCAACGTTCCCACGGAACTGTATAATTACAGCAAGCCAGATGAACATAGGCTACCTCCAGACACGGAGAAGATTCCATACGACTGGAAACTGGCTCCATGGCTGAAACACGGGTGACGCCGATGAGAATTCTGGTAACAGGCGGCGCCGGTTTCATAGGGAGCAACTTCGTACATCACATGTTAAGAAAGCATCCAGATTACGAAATCGTGGTTTTGGACAAGCTTACGTACGCAGGCAGAAAAGAAAACCTGCAGGACGTATGGGACAAGATAACGTTCATCAAAGGAGACATCACAAGAAAGGAAGACGTTGAAAAAGCCATAAAGAACTGCAACTGCATCGTGAATTTTGCCGCTGAAACTCACGTTGACAGGAGCATAATTGAGGCAGGGACCTTCGTTCTCACCGACGTCTACGGCATCTACAACCTGCTAGAAGCTGCCAGAAAGCTTGACGTCCCAAGATTTGGGCAAATAAGCACAGACGAGGTTTACGGTCACATCCAGAAGGGAAGCTTCAGAGAGGCAGACAAGTTGAATCCGCGCAACCCCTACTCTGCATCGAAAGCGGGCGCAGAACTGTTATGCCAAGCCTATTCTGAAACCTACGGCCTGCCAGTGATCATAACAAGATCCTCAAACAATTATGGCCCGTACCAGCATCCCGAAAAGCTGATTCCT
>JALHSY010000155.1 GCA_022865455.1 Candidatus Bathyarchaeota archaeon | reverse complement strand
TAGGGTTTATTTGAAGAAGACTTCGTCTCTGACAGTTTCGCCTACTCTGAGAAAGCTTCTTTCCTTTTCGCAGAATTCCAAGATTTTTGTGAGTAACGGGTCTACGGCGCTTTCAAACTCTCTGATGAAGCCTGCCTTTCCTGCTGACGCCCTGACTTCAATGTTTTTGTCGGCACCCAATATCTGGTAGAAACCTATCTTGTCATGTGCATATCTTGCGAAGTCTTCCCATTCGTCAATTACGTTTACCAAACTGGTTTCACCTTACACTATGTTGCTACCAGAGCTTAAGGGAATTCTGCCCTCACCAAGGAACATGTTTTGTGTAGGGTTCGGCAGGGAACATGTTCCTAACGGGGCTCGCCAAGGAACATGTCTGAGAACTCTCAAGTCGACACAAGGGAAAATGGTCGACTGGAAAGAAGTTCTAGAGGAAAACTCCACACTTCTTAAGTACAGGTCCAAGGAGAATTCACTTACTGAAAGGAGCATGGATAATGATGAAAGTCAAAATGCTGACTCTGACTCTAATGCTAGTTACTTTAATGTGTACACCTCTTCTGTCAACGTGTGAAGCTCAGACAGAACAAGCTTCAGTGAAGTTCAACGGGGTTGCTTCAGGGGAGTGTCTGCTGCTTATTGAGAGCATTCTCGGTCCTTGGCCGCCAAAAGCGTTTTTCATGGGGGAAGGAACGATTACAGTCAGCGGCTCTGCATTGGCAGACGAATACCCACCCAACCCGAACGTTCCATATACCTTCTACTATACAATTGACGGTGTCAAGGCGAGTGGTGGGATTTCTGCAAGATGGGCTGGTCAAATGATCAATGTGCGCCTCTACTCAAAAGGCGAAGCTGCCGGACTGTTCGTAGAAGAAAATGATGTCAACTGGTTCCTAGCGGGTTCTTCAGGTGGACCATCGACTCTATCGATGTCCTACGAGGGAACCTACGAAGACTCCACGGGATTCCATAAACTGTCCGGAAAGGCTATGGTTCTTGCTTGGCCGATAGGTGATCTAGGATCCCAATTCGTGGCGATCGGAGCAATGCTTCTCAAACCAGACGGTTCTCCACTACTGTCCATATTGTGGAGTTACGTTGACGTGCCTCTCGGTCCTGGAGGCGCAATGGGCGTTCTGCATGCAGCAAACTCGTTTAGGCACTCTGTCAAAATCAAAGCACCATAACTTCCCCACTTTTTTAGTTTTAAAAACTCTCGTTCTCTAGATCAAGAATTATGTCTTGTAGGATCTGTAATGCGGTGTTTTCACTCATCTTCTTGATCAATTCTTCCAGACCGATTGAGTCTAGGATGATGCTTAGGTAGGCTCGGGCTGCCAGCTCGTAGACTGTGATTTCGAAGCCTCCAGCCGTCTTTTTTGGAGGAGCTCTCTTGAGGTGTGCGGATTCTTCTAGGGCTTTGACTCGTTTGAGCACGCTTGGGTACCGAGTGTATTTGAACCCTCGGGATTTCTTGATTTCTTTGTGTATGCCGTATATTGTCTGCGGGCCTTTCAAGGCGAGAGTTTGGAATATGGCGCGGTTGAGTTTAGCTTCTCGGCCCTTGAAAACTGAGATTCTTCCAACATTCCTATTGCCCTTCCCCACACGCCAATCACCACGGCCCGGTCAAGAAAACTTGCGCGGAAGAGCCTATTTACATTAATAGACATGTTTTTGTGTGGCGAAACCCCCGGCAAAACGTTTCGGCGGGCAGAAACGCCCCTAGCGGCAAATCTTTCGGCTGGCAGATATTTAAGCAAGATTTGCATTTTCGTGTTAAAATTCAAGTGTTTGAAGCCGTTCAGGGGCTGATTTTAGCGGGGTGTTTTCGGCGTGCCGAAACGTTTTCAAGGGTGCCAAAGTAACAACGAGGGGGTCTTTTTCAATCGTGACTCTCAGATCGAAGTCCTGATTCAAATATGGTTTAATGGTTTCATGAAACTTCTTGGGGATGTGCAAGGAAATTCGTTCGTACTCGTAAACGCGTTTGCTGTTCAGATACCGCTTTCTCGCAAGTCTCCTCTGCAATCTAACCAAACATCACACACCTCTATTCAATAACCGTCTGCTGCGAGAAAGCCTCCGCTCTACTCTCTGCATCACCCTGGGTGCAAAGCCGCTAAAAATGCTCTGATGAAACGATATCTACAGACCGTACAGAGTGTAGAGTGAAAGTAAGGTGGAGTCGCTGGGATTTGCGCGCGCGACGCTGGAAGTCACTAGTCCGCATGTGGGGGGGGCATGGGAAGAAGATGAAGAGGAAATTTGCGGACTCTAATGTCTGCAACAAATGCAGATCTGGAAATAGGCAGGATAATTGCTAAGAAGGACTCAGTGCTGTTTGCGCTTGGTTCAATTGGAAACCAGCAGGTTTCGAACCTGGCGAATGCTTAAAAGGTCAGAACCATGTCTACTATCAAACAACGTAGGTGTGATCTTATTGGAGTCTGCACAAGACATAGTGCTCGCCCGGATGCAATATCAGATCAGAGAAGCCATAAAAGAATGGATCAAGATCGACATTCTCAAAACATTCCCCATCGCAGGCGGGGTCTCTGGAGCCAGTGTTCACTATGTCTCAGCTGATCTTTCCTTTCCAGGACTGGCACAAGACAAGTTTCAAGTTGATTTTGTCGCTAAGTTCAGCGATAAGCGGACTTTTCGCAATGAACAGGAAAGATACGAGAGTCTACCACCAGATCTAAAGCAATACTTCATCAATTTCTCGGCCATAACAAGACAAGTGAGTGACGAGTTTTGCATGGTTATGGAGCATCTAAGAGGTTTTCAGACATTGGACTATCTGCTTCACTCAGGACAGGCATATGGCGATCTGAATGATATGATGGAGAGGGTGCTCTCCACTCTAAAAGCGATACATGCGAAGCATTCAGCATCTCATGAGCAAACAGATCTCAATGGACTTTCTAACATATTCCGTCTGTATATAACTGACATAGCAAGCAGCATATCCAAAGCTCAGAAAGTGCATGGTGGGATTTTGAAAGACTTGTATAAGAAAGAAACATCTGTGAATGGCTTGAAAATCAGTCCATTACTGACCTTGTTCAATGAGGTTCGTGACAGATGGAAGGAGTTTGAGTCCAGCAATACCTCATTTATGCATGGTGATTGCCATGCTAGGAACATCATGGTGAACCCAAGGACCCTCGATCTGAAGTTCATAGACATAGACAACTTGGATCAAGCAGGAGACAGCGTTTACGATCTAGGCGAACTCTTGGCGGACCTCGAGGTTTTTGGGTATATATTTGGAAGCAGACGGTTCTCGATTCAGAAAGACAAAGATGAGTATAGTTATGAAATTGAACTCCCCAAACCTGTAGAAGAGGCCTGCAAAATCATGAGAAATAGCATCGGGAAACTAGACAAAAAGGATGAAAAGAGACTTGAATTGGCAAAAGCTAGATATCTTTTGAGCATGGTTCCATATTTGAGCAATCTCAACCAAGAAAAGATCCTCGCAACATATCTTGAGGCAATTTGCATCATGCAGAAACTCGTTGTTACTCCGTCTTGAAATCACATTTCCGCGCGCGCCAATGGTACTATCTTCTATAACATTCGCATAGAAAAGTAATATAGAAAGATAGGTGTCACACTTTATTAGAGACCGTGCTAATCGTTTACATTGACGAGAAAGCCAGAAATGCTAAATAGTAGGACAGAATTAGAGGATTCGAGTTGAGAGTAGCAATGTCTGAAGAGTCTGAAGTTAAGAAGCGAGCGCTAAAGCTTATCGAGAGATGCGAAGAGATACGCAGCTTGGAGCTTTCGCATCAGCATCCTACAGAAGAGTATGCCATAGGCGACAATGTATTACAAGATCCTCTTGAAATCTCAGCTGAAAGATGCGATGGTTATAGTCCGCTAGAGCTAGTACTCATCAAGAAGGGTTTGTCACAACTCTTGGTCCAAGAGCAGTAAGGTTTTCGGTGATTTTTCCTGGCAGCCGGTGACCTTGAACAAAAGCTGCATTTGGCCAACACTGTTTATGAGATACTTCTTCTTCAACTGGCTCCAGGCAAAGAAAGCACTGCAATAGACAAAATGAGGCGCGAACTTGATTCAGGCGACCTCTTCTATGTAGCACTAGGCAGATACGACGCTGTAGTTATCCGAAAAAGGACTGGTTTTTCACTCTTCAGGGATTTCCAAACAAAGTGTATTGATGATGTCATGGATTATTTCATGGTATGTGGCTTGCAGTGGAATTGCGGAAGTGCTGCAAAAGAATTGGATCAGAATAAGCCGTTTTTGGGTTTGTCACTTATAAAGCTGAATCCATACCACAAGGCTGAAGAGAGCTACAATCCAGTAGAAGTAGAGATGCAGTTGGCGAAGGGCCTTCTGGAGATCGTGGAAGGTCCTGTTTGCTGTAATCTGAGCAACTACGAGTGTGTGTGTCTCGTACAAGCAGACAGCCTAATGCAATTGTCGGACAAGGTAATCAGAATCAAAGAACAGCTTGCTATGCACAAACAGTCCAGCCTAGATATCACAACTATTCCAGCAATTGCTCACTCGATCACAAAAGACTCCTCAAAATTCTCTGATAAAGCGGATGTTCTGGTTTTTCTCTGCCTCGAGAAAGGGCTAAGTCAAGGCTTGTCTGACTACATTGTCAATTGCAACGCAGCAGGCAAGATTGCAGTCAATCCGAGGTCATACTATGGCTATCATGATATAATCTTAGAGTGCCATGGTTCGTTTGGAGATATTTCGGATTTCATATTAACATTGCGTAAGGAATGCAAGCAGTACGGTCTCTATTCGACCTATTCTGTGATTGCCCATTTGGACAAAGCGACGTCAGTTAATGGAGAAAGCTTTGTTTTTGAAGAAGACGAAGACTGGACCTGCAACTACAACAAGACAGCCGAGGCAGCACTTCACTTTAGGCAGTTGATCAACACAAGCAAAAGAGATTTTCTTACTATGGGTCTCTTCAGAGACCATAATGCCTTGATAAAGAAAGCGATTGGAATAGCTGATGAAATCAAGAAAGCGCATGATAGTAATGATATGGCCACATATAGAAAGAAACTCGGAATATATGATAGTTTGACTGACTGTCTCCGCCAGTCATTCTCACAGCGTTTTGCAGGACTTGCGCCCGGGAATCTTCTTGCTCATCGAAGCTTAGGGCTGGAGCCTCATGGATCCATCCAGAGAGCTATTCTAGCACTTGAATCACTGCCCTTGTACGTGCTTGGCAAGATGAAGAAGCGTTGGTCCGGATTTTGTACGTATGGATACACGCACAAGTTCTACAGCGCTGAAGGTGGCATTGTGACAACGCCAGATGATTACCGTCTGGCGCCGGAGATGTGGTGGGGCATGTTCCACGAACTGGGGCATGAATTCTTCAAGTACTTACCACATGACTTACTTTCGGACACAGAATTGATTGTAGAGAAGACAGCATCGGAAGTCTTCAAAACAACATCGTCCTCCGGACTCACAATCTCACTCAAGTCCTACGAGGAGTCATACACGCGTTTCTGCCACGAGATTTTCGCGGAACTCTTTGGCTACTATTTTGGTTTTCATAGCTCTTGGAATCTGTATTTGCAGAAATTCTGGCAGTATTTCTCTGACGAATTTCCCATTGATGCCCCTCACATAGCAAGATCGGTACTCGTAAAATTGTCATTGGGGCCAGACCGCGACATGAGACTGGTCGGAATCACGGACGATCATCTCGCCACTTTGGTTGACGAGATTGAACGAGTGGCATACGAAAAGTCGCGGGTAAGGATAGACCCCTCTGTCAAAAGAAGAGCCAGAATAATAGCGAAGTCATTTCTTGATCTTGCTGACAAGTATGCGAAATGGTTGATTGATCAACCTCAACTTGCACAATACAATGTGTCTGACGGAGACAAGATCACCAAGATACTGGCGGAAGGTATTCCGTATTTTGGGGATAATCCTATTGAAGTTATCTTCGCGCTTATGGACTATCACGATACTATTCAGTTGTCTATGCAGGTAGCTTCCATTCTCACTCTTTACAACACGTATTGGAAGACATACCGCTCAATGCCGTTTGACTCTTTCGATGAGGAACCAGAGATTGACAAAACAACCGTAGTGGTGAAGGACGCACAGACCACCCTTGACTCAAAGCTTCACCCCAAAACCTAATGGCTGGACTGCTGCGCATAACTAGCGCGCTGGCTTGTCCCTAAATTAATTAATGTAGTTGGGGTCTCGTATTTAGTGAGTTACGTCCAAGCTTAGGAGGTGAATCCTAGCGGGACAAGATGAACACGAGACCCTTGAAACTCTCTTCAGAAACGTAGACTTAAGTTTTGCTCATAAGATCCTGCACAGTTGCTTTCACGCTTCCGGTCCAGGAAGGCCTCCAAGAAATCCTTTTGGGCTTTTCAGAGCCTTCATTGTTATGAGAATGAAGGGTGTTCGCAGCCTAAGAGAAATGACTAGGCTACTCGACTCTGATCCGCGACTTAGAAAACTGTGCCTTATCAAGACAGGTGAAGCAGCATACTCACGAAGTGTTCTCAGCAGGTTCATCCGAAAAGTCGGAGAAGACAACCTCACCAGAATAATAGACGAGAAAGTTGTTAAACTATTGAAACGGAACGACGCAAAAGACGTTGATGCCGTTCTTGACGCTTCGTTCATAAAGGCCTGGAGCACACGGCATCCATTGGATAACAAGAAAGGCTATTCCGACGAGGAAGCCAGGGTCGGAAGAGCAGGCAGAACCTTCGGACTCGGCTACAAGCTACACTTGTCCATCGATTCTCAGACTATGCTTCCGTTAACATGCGCTTTTGCTTCCGCAAACCAGAACGAGAAGAAACACTCGCTGAACATGCTGGAGAAGACGAAGCTGATTCTCAAACGGTCTGCAGCTACACTGAGAAGTGTGATAGCTGACAGCCAGTACAGTGATGGCAAACTCAGAAGTGCTGTTGACGAGGCAGTGATTCCGTATCCGACAAACCAGAAACGCGGAGTAAGAGACATCCTTAGGGTGGACAAGAAGTTCAGAACTTATGGACCAGAAGACCAGAAAAACGAGTATCATAAGAGGCCTCACATTGAAGCGGTCTACAGCTTCCTGAAGACGCAGTACAGCTTGGCCATAAACAAGGTCAGAGGCTTAAGAAACGTTGCTTCCTACGCGCTCTACAGCCTGTTGTGCCTGGTTCTAAACAGGGAAGCAGCAGAAAACATTGGAAGACCAGAAAAAGCCGTCTCGCCAACATTCTTCAACACATAATAAAGGGACAAGCCAGCGCGCTTTCCAGCGCGCTTTTCAGCGCGTGTTCTTGCGGGGTGTTTGCGGTGTGCATAAACGTTTTTGCGAGGGTTCTAGCGGGCGAAAGAGTAATACTTCTGGGGTTCAGAATGGTGCACGCATGAAGAAGTTGCAGGTTAAGGGCAGTTTCTTTCTCAAGGATAAAGGCCGTTTCTTCAAGGTGAACACTATCAGACCTGTTGGAGACAATAGGTATGTCTTTGATTGTCGAGAACTTGACTCCAAGAAGACTGAGGTTTTGACTTTCAGGATGTTAGGGTTGCTTGACGCAATGGATGCTGCAGCTTCTGTGATGAGAACCCGCAAGACGTCTTGCTGGTGGATTTGGACGATCAGGACAAATGGAAAATACTGACCAAAGAAGAGGTTGACAGAATCTCAAGAAGCCAGAACAAATCAGGTTTCGGGACGTACTGTTAAGTCTTTTGACCCAAGGAACTTGGTCAGACCATCGCTGCCTTTTCTAGAAGCTCTTTTGTGATTTCTGTTCTCTCTGAACATGCCATATATAATTCATCATGTATTGCGGTATTTGATGACCTAAGGTAGTAAACGTGAGTCAAGATCTGGGCACGATTCGCTTCGTCAACAGCAGGAACAAAATCGCTGTCGCCTGTAACGAGAATAGCCTTGCTAATATTGTCTTTCCAGATTGCTCTTGTCAAATCTACAGTGAGTAAGTTATCTACTCTTTTTTGTCTGTATTTCGTAGTTATGTCACCGCAATGTTCGCATTGAACATCAACACGGCTCAGTTTACCCAACCTCACTTGAAATCGAGGATAGGATCTCAAGGAATACTCGAATCTGTCAAAACCTGCCTTCCTTATCTTTTCTTCTTCTGTAGGCGGGTTGCTTTGAAATGGAGGGCAATCATAATAAAATGTAAATAATCGCTCCATACTACCACAAAGTAGATCTGAAAACTTCGCAAAGTCCACTTTGTATACGCCTAGGTTTTGTCTAACCTTGGCAAAATATCCACCATCTATGAAGACATCAGCCTTATCTATCATTTTGGCTCAATCCTCACATATCACCAATTACATATCAAAACTAATATAAAAGTCACCATAAAAAACGCCTTATAACACAAATGCCTGCCGTCCTTACCGAACGACAGCGATAACAACTAAAAGTGATTGCGCATCCTTTGTATTTAAAGTTTATTACGCTTCGATTCACGACGATATATAAGCTTATCGAAATGGAATGTGGCGCGCGTGCACGCTAAGCTAAGGCTTGCTCCAAAACAAGTAAACCTTAGCCTGCAATAGAAAACCGCAGGTCCTTATGAGGTTCGCAAGCTTGTTCAAGTCCGCAGCCATTATCTCTTTGACGTAGGCATCTTTTGTTCCGAACGGAAGATGATATGAGAAGCTCTCCACGAATCCAAGTGAGTCTGTGAGTTCATCCAGAGTTTATTGGTTTATGCCGAAAAGCTGGGGGTGGGATTCGAACCCTATGGCCGGTGGCGATGTCTCCCGAACTACTACCCTGCTAGGTGTGACTTCTATTCTATTCTTTTCTCTTCCAAGCTATTTAAACAGCCCGAAAAGTTTCTGTTCGCTTGGACTTCGAAATGTCCATGATGTTAATTAAGTGTCATAAATCCTATCCATTTAAACCCTCAGTCTGTCTACATAACTACGTTATCGCTTGCTCTATGAGTCTATAACAGTAAGTGTCTTAGTTCGTCTGTGGTTAGCTAAGTCTCTGTGTTGGGGTTTTTTTCTGTTAGTTCTCTGCCCTCTGTTACCTATCACTGTTCTGTTAACTCTTAGGGGCTTAGTGTAAAAAAAAGTTGAGTGTTAACTGGCAAGGCTTCATGCTTGTTTATGTGACAGAATTCCATATGTTCATCGAGTCTGTAGCGGGCACCACAAAAGTCGCAAACTCTGGAGAAATTGCCTTCATAAATTCTTTGTCCTGCATCACCCTGCTGAAAAACTTTTCAAGGTCCGCCAAATTCTCAAACTCGAACATTTCAACATACCCGCCCATGTTGCCGCCGAACATTTGAGCAAACATCTTGAACGATTTTGCCTCTTTAAACAACTCCGTGCGCTTCTTTTTCCATGCAAGGAATTTCTTGACGAATGCTGGGAAATCTGCCTGCTTTTCTGGTTTTATCACGTACGTTTCCACTAAGAAAACAGTCATTGCTACCACCTCCTTTTCTCCTTCATGTCAATTCCATAATGTGATTTCAAGTTGTATTAGTAACTTATGAGAAATCTCCCATTGTCTAAGATCAGAAGAGCAAACAGAACCGCATAGAGACTGTAATGGTATTGAGACTAGGGACAAGCTACATAGATTCATAGAGACTAAGGAGAAGGGGGAAGACACGGGAGCGGATCTGAAGGTTTAGGAAGATCGAAGCTAAGTCGAAAAACACGAATGTTATCGAACCACACTATCTATTTGGTTTCAACTCTTCTTCCGAGTCATATCTAGACAACTAAGACAGTCCAAAACCGTAACCATAGAAAAGCATTACTGGAGCATTTCACAATTAGAAGTCAGTGAGCCATTTGACCCTAATAATAACAGAATTGTCACGCTTAGGGATAGTAATGGTTGGCGATACTGCTCAGACGGTCGACAGCGTTACACCTCGTGGCACAATACAAGACAGAGCTTTTTACGGATTGATTAAAGTCTTGCCTGTTCAGATGCTTCAAGCTGGAGTATCATACTGGGGATGGGCAAAGATGCCTCCTGACGATGATAATGGAAGATGGATGGACTGGTGGTTACAAGACTTCATTGATAGAAGACGGAACGAATACAATACGCTTTATGATTTCGCACAATTGCTGGAAACAGAGTTGCGGGAACTTGTACCTCAACTGAGCGTTGAAGAACTTCGAGAAGCACCATCGGGCAATGGAGGAATTCATCTCGCAGGTTTTGTCAATGTGGGCAGAACAAGAGAACCATGCTTCTGGCATATACACAATGGTCAGAGCCAAGCACTGCCACACCGAAGAATCGATCCACGTGTTGTGAATGCGAATTTCGATTGTCCGTCATTGAGATTCCGCCAACTCAGTCGGCTGGGGCAAAGCCATGTAACTCGAAATGGCGATATAGAAGCTTACGTGACCTTCTTTGAAGGACACTTCACTGATTACGTCAGGGAATTGAACGAGCGATTGCAGATCGTAATGCCTCTTCCAACCCTAGGTCACCGTGCAGAGTTTTGGAGTGCGCAAATCAAGTTCATTTCAGCACTATATGAGGTAGGCGGTGTCATAGAAAACGGAGTTGTCAGACAGATGACCAAAGGAATAGGAGATCAAGTTACAACACTGACCATTGCATCTGGAGGTATCCGAAGCTACTATACACGTTAATCCACAATAATTCAGGTGGCAATATTGTTCTATCGAGTTCTCAGTCAGGTTGCTCATGCCTTTTCAACCATTTTTTCATAAGTTCAAAGTCAAAATCCTTCTCCTGTTCTGAGGTCATCTGAAGTTTCTTTTCAGCAATTCTCTTAATTTCCAGAACTTCATTTCTCGAATGCTTGTTTAAATGGCTGTAAAAGTCTTCTTCTGCTGAAAACACAAGTTGGCAAAGCTCACAGACGAACCTTTAGCTTTTCTTTGACAGAAACCAGTTTTGACTTTCTCTCTGACGGCGATGAGAACAGTGATCCACCACCCCCGGGGGTAGGAAAGGTTCACCATTTCCCGAAGCAAACCCAAAAGAGCTGGATGTGATTACCGGGCGAAATGTAGCCTCTGACGAGAGTTCTATCCCATCCGGAGTGGCAAAAGCCGTGGTTGGGTCGGGGTTAAATGATCGGCTTATGAGTAGCATGAATGTTCTCGAAATTGATTCGACCAATACCAAGACAAAAGTCGCTTCTCATTGAGATAAGTAATGAAACAAGAACTCTCATCTTTGTTCCTACCATTTGTTTGCAATTGATACAATCCTGTAGCCGAAATCCTGACGATGATGCTATAGAGGACGATTCCACAAAGCACTTATACACAGCCAGGCAAGAAACTGATTCTACAGACTAAGATAAGGAGAAGGAAAAATGAAGAAGATTCTGCAGATAAATTTTAAGTTCAAGATGACAAGACAACAGCTTGAGCAAGCCTTTCTGAAGGTTGCCCCTAGATTTGGTCCTAGTGGCGATGTCAAGGGACTTCTATGGAAGATCTGGCTTGTGAATGAGGCTGAAAAATCAGCAGGTGGAATCTACCTGTTTAAAGATGATGCCTCAGTAGAGGCGTACCTGAAAGGAGAAATCGTTGCAGGGCTAAAGAGCAATCCAGCTTTGAGTTATATCGAAGCAAAAGTATTCGACATACTACCTGAACACACAAAGATTACTCGCGGTCCTGTAGACTGACATAACTCTAAGAAACAACAACCTTCCCATTTTTCATAGCAAGTCTTTATTCTGCCATTTTGAGTTGTGCTAGTAATTCAGGAAAATCTTCCATCATTCAAGCCCCAAAGAGCTAACAGAAGCTGCAATTCGCATTGTTTTATGGAAAAAGCCAAGTACAGGTTTCTGTCAAGTCAATGCTAAGCAAGCAAGTCGGTGTGTGAGACGCTTATGAGTGACAATGAGAGACCCAAAGGCATGATATTTTGCGGTCGTGATGGAAAATGGAAGGAGCAGCTTGAGAAACGGCTGCAAACAGACGAAAGAGTGACGTTCACAGTCCTCGGAGACGTGAGGTATGACGTAATGAGATATGTAGAAAGAAGAAAGGATGTGAAGATAGTCAAGCTTGAAACAAGGTACATGAAATCAAGAGAAAAGGGTCTAGGATTGAAAGTCACTGTCCAGAAGCTTAGCGCGCGCGATTCTGGAAACTGATATTAGATTGGGTATTGATATCTAGAATCGAGACATGAGGGTTAGAGAATGGCAGAAGTCAGTGCAAAGACTTTCCCGATTGCTCTTGGCTTGGGTGGTGTAGCGATTATTGTTGCGGCCATATACTCTTACGAGTTTGGGCAACGTGGAGATTTAGGCTTCAGCGTGGCTCTTGTGATAGTGGGGTTGATTGTGATTCTAGCAGGAATACCTGTGTACTATTGGGAAAGAGGCGAATATTATCGAGATAGGAAATGGCCTGGACATTTGGTTGGCGTGCGCTGAAAACATCGCGCGCGCTGCTAGATGTGCATTGACCTTCACTTCTCACTAGCGACTTTCGGGTGTTCAAAGGCTTCGTACGTTTCGATTATGTTTCTCGCAAGTCCAACCAAGTCTTGAGCTCTACATGTGAAACAAGTGTATTCTGGAGATCCAGAACTAGCCGTCTGGGACGATGACTTTCTGATACTTTCGGCTTCCATTGCCTTGTCAATTTCCTCACTTGTGTAGCTTCCCCTAATTATCGTTAGAGCAGCTCGAGGAACGATATATTGCCAGAAACTGATTTCGGCTGTGACATAGTCAGTTTGATGAAAGTGCCCTTGACGGTCAGTTTCCTCTATTTGCAGGGTTCGTTTTTTCCCGCAGAGACATGTCATTTCTTTGCCTCCCATTTAGAATAGCCATCGCAGCACATATTTCATTTGTGATTTGCTTGCTAGCACGCGCGCTATCTTCAACAAACAGGTGTCTTGGGCCAAGAATCTAGCGCGCATGCCTGTTCCGAAAATGGTTAAGAATGGTCTTAAGTCCGTTTTTGCATATACAGGTCCATCATGGATTGTCTGATGAGCGCATTTTGACTGTTGCTTAAGGAATAAAAACCATTTTACACCAATTATTTAATTCCCCCGCGCGCATCTTCAATCTATAGCGGGAGTAGCAAATGACACGGACTTTCCGATCGATCTACAGTCCAAACACAGTGTGGGCTACTTGGTTTCAGCAGTCTTCGTCTTCATAGTCGAGTTCGTCTATCTCTATTTCGAAGCAGTCGGGGCACATTCCGTTGTATGTCTCGTACTCTTCCCGGCTGATCTCGCGGCCACATCTTTGACATGTGTATTCTTCTTCGCTCACATGAAGTCACCGAACATGTCAAGAGACTCTTCCGTCAACTGGTCATCCCAGCATTCCCAACACATGCCATCGTAGCTCTCGTAGTCCTCCTCGCTGATCTCCTGACCACAAACAGAACAGTAGTATTTTCTCGGCTTCCGCTCCCTTCTATCCTCGTCTTCCAATGGGGATCACTAGAACATCACCTCGGCTCCTCCATCTTGACTTAAACCTTGTTAATCCCCAATACGTAGTTGAACTACCGCTTTCAAGAACAAAAGCGCGCATGCCTGTTCCTAAATTAGTTTGCGAAGTACCGTATGCTTCTGGATCTGCCTGGTTTGTGAGTGTTGACTGCGGCTTGAGCTGTGAATAGCATGATGAGCAGGCAGAGTTGAGCGTGGAACGTGATTTTTGCTA
>JALHSY010000154.1 GCA_022865455.1 Candidatus Bathyarchaeota archaeon | reverse complement strand
TTAGTAGTGCGTGCGACACTGGCGACACCGCAGAAGAAGACTCGTGAGCTCAACCTTGGCACATTGAAGAAAGCGTTTGAGAGTGAATCGCTTCCTGCTTACCTAAGAAATGGCATCCTAATGTGCAAGGATGTTGGATTGACTCTGGATCAGTTCCTGCGACTGGCATTGACAGCAATCCCAGATGATGTAGTAACCAGCTCAGACGACTTGTGAGGGAAGAATGGTTGCAGTCGCTGAAATGTGCGGTTCATGAAGGAAATGGTGGAGCTTAAGTTCTGTGGCAAGGCTTATGTCCAGATGCCGTGTTTAGAAAAGGAAAATAGGAACCTCTACAGAATGTCTCTAGCCCATATATGTGCGGTCGTAGTCTAGCCTGGTCTAGGACATCAGCCTGCCACGCTGACGACCCGGGTTCAAATCTCGGCGACCGCACCAAACGCTCACTTTTCCATGGAGAAACCTTCGTGCGCTTGGATCGGTCGAGGCTAGGGCATTCTTTTGGAAGTCGTCAGGAACGTGAAAAGGAAGTTAGGCAGCTGATAGGACAGTTGACAAGAAAGAAAAAGCCGAAACTTGCACATGCCAAAGGGAAAACAGATCAGAATGAATGCTTTCTCTTGTGGACCATGGCTGTCAGCAACATGGCGACCATGAACAGCAGCGTCATAGCAAGTGCTGCAAACTCTGGAATCACGTGATATTGAATATCATATCCCATTTCCGCTGTTGATGCCGCGTTGCCAACATTGTCCTCGGCCGCGATCGCGTACGTTACATTTGTGCAGCATGGAAACTTTGGGATAGAGGCATTCCAAATGTCTCCTTCAAGTTTCGTCATGTTGACAATCCTGATCCATGTTCCGCTGCTATTAGCGTAAGCGTAGAACAGAGTCACCCGTTTCACTCCGCTTACATCATCAGTGACTGTGGCGTTGACTTTGACCTCATCGTCTGGCTGTACATTATCGGTGCGTGGAAATTGCATTATGTCTTTGATGTTTGGAGGAGTCGTATCAACAGAAAAGCAAACCTTGCACGACGCTCCCATTGTTCCATCAGTACCATTAGCATAAACAATCACATAATGCGCCCCGTCTTCGAGTGCCACCAGAGTTGTGTTTCCAGGAATCGTGATGTTTGCTTGTCCATCCAAGACATACCCAATCCATGAGGTCACTTTATCCACTGTGAAAATCAATGGGACAGAGCTTGTTGCATATATCATGTTCGTAGGCGACAGGATTTTGATGTTCGGAGGCACACAAGCGTTTGCAGGCTTGCTTGCTACAACTACACAAAGCGCAACAAGCAAGATAGAAAAGGCTATGCTGCCAAACTTTCTCTTCATCCTTTCTCCCGGACTATACTGAAGCGTCACAGCTTTTAAGGGATATTCTCAAAAAAGTCATATATTATGTGGGAAGGTGACCCTGACAAGCATCTGTCAGGCTGACAAAAGGCCAGAAATTCGGCTGAACATTGCTGAGAACAGGACAAAAATTATTGACTCGGGCTGTTAACCAAGCTTCTGCAGAAAGTTAGTTTCCTGTCACTGTCATTCTTTCTATCTTGGCAGCCCACGGGATTATGTGCACGTTTTCCGAAAGCTCCTCGGAGATTTCCTTCTCGATCTCTTTGTTTGTCTTTTCAGAGCTTTCATCAACAAGCGTGATTTCGATAATTGCCTTCTTAACCATTACTCCACGCACCTCCCTTTCTTAGCGAGCGAAGCAGAGCAGTAGCCTTCGCCACAGTCTTTTATAAAGCTGTCTGAAATGATTCAGTCCGTGATGGTGTCGATGATTCCTATTGTCGGTGTTCCTGTTTCTTCTGATACACTGGAAGAGGCGATGATTTCCTTCTACATGATAAGTCATATATGCTCCAGCCATGAGATTTGGGACTGAGGCTGAAGCATAATGGACGTTTTCGAAGCCGTCAAAACCAGGAAGTCCGTCCGTGCGTACGATTCAAAGCCGGTTCCAACAGAAACACTGACAAGGATTCTGGAGACTGCCCAACTTGCGCCGTCTGCCAGCAACATCCAACCTTGGCACTTTGTCATTGTCACTGACAAGGAGAAGCGTGAAAAACTCGCAAGAGGACGATTTGCAGGGTTTTTGGCTGAATCGCCAGTTGTTATTGTTGGCTGTGGTGATCAGAAAGCCTCGCCAAAATGGTGCGTGGTCGATGTTTCGATTGCCTTGGAACATATTGTGCTAGCCGCCACGAGTGAAGGTCTCGGCACGTGTTGGGTCGGAAGTTTCAACGAAGGCGAGGTCAAGGAAATGTTGAAAATACCAGAAAATTATCGGGTTGTTGCTCTTTTGGCACTTGGGTATCCTCATGAAAAGCTTGACTTGACAAGGAAACTTGCGCGCCTCCTACGCAGTAGAAAAGAGTTGGAACAGATCACAAGCTACGAGGAATTCGGAAAACCTGTAGCGGTCTAAAACTCAAAAGGGAACAGGCATGCTCAGTTACGGTTCACGAACTCTGGAAACCTCTTGGCCAACTCACAAATGTCCTTAACAATTAAGTCGGGCTTCTGCATGCTCTCATGCAAGGATTCAAGCGAATAAAACTGTGAAGGAACAAAAATCGTTCTCATGCACACGGCATTGGCCCCTTTTATATCTTCCAATGGGCTGTCTCCAACATACACTGTTTCTGTGCCAGTAACCTCAAGTTTTTTCAACGCCTCTTCAAAGATTCTCTGGCTCGGCTTGCGCCAGCCAACTTCCTCTGAAACCAAGATGGCGTTGAAAAAGTGGTTTATGCCCAGTTTCCTCAACCCAGCGTAGATCACTGGCGCGTAGGTGAAATTTGAAACCAGACCCAACCTGTAGTCGACTGAGATCTGTTCCAGCATTTTTTTTGCGCATGGTGTGAGCTTGAGTGAGTTTAGATAGTCTTCGAAGAAGACGTTGACAGCAGTTTTTATGCGGGAGTCCTCTGGGGTCGTCTGAAATCCGAGATTGTTCAGGGCGTCTGAAATCCAAACAGCGTTTGTTACTTCAACCAACTCTTGGTAGCGTGTTATGCGATGTTTCTCGTGCGCCTGACTGTATGCTTCTAGGAACGCGTCGGCGGTGACGTCGAAGCCTGCCTCTGCTATGGCCTTGCATAGTTTCATCGTTGAATCTTCTAAACTGTAGTTTCTGACCTCGGTCAAGGTGCCGATGAAATCGAAAATCACTGCTTTGACAGGCAACAACCCGCAGTCCTCTCGGCGTTAGTTATCACTGATAAGGTTCTGCAATCCTAATCACGATATAATAAGATTTAGGTACAGGTTCAATAATCAGACATATCGAGCCTCCATGTCTTTCAGAGATTATTTACACGAAAAGGCAGAAGAGTCAAGACACAACGAGACCTTAGCCTACTTGATGTTTCTGGCAGGCTCCATATTCTTCGTGGGCGGCATGCTGGAAAGCCTAAGCTTGGGCGAAAATCCTTCATGGTTTCTCTTCATTCCATACAGCGCCAAGGTTACTGCCGGAGCCTTCTTGGGTTTGACGTTGATGTTAAGCGGGGCTTCTCTGATAATCTTCGGCATAGCTGCTGGCATAAACTATTCTCATGACCGAGGCTGGTACATGCAGGAACTGCGCAAGGCAGCTTCGCTGGATGAAGTCATGATGGAGAAGAAATCTGGGAAGAATGGCGGCAGGAGAAAGAGTCAGACTCCCTAACCTACTTTGCTTTTCATAGAATCTCCATATTCTCTGCACTTGCTTGCATCCATGTTTCTGCTGTGGTTTTTCAAAAGAATAAATACTGACGGTTTGAGAAAGACTGAGACCAGAAGGCTTACAAATGAGCAGCAAAGCGGTCTCCATATTCTCGCTAATCATACTTCTCATTTTTGGAATAGCGGCCTCAGGCATGGCTTGGTATGGTCAATCGCCACAGGCGCACTCACGGGCATGTTTGTAAACATCGGCGTGTAATATTGCTCTGAGGCGGCCGGGCCCTCTTCATACGTAGGATGGAGTGGGATTTGTTGCTTTTTAGAAGGTTTCATATGTGCTGTGAACGCTTCATTTCTTCCGTGTTCCTGTAATTGAGTTTCTATTGAGTGAATGTGTTAGCATGTCCGGCTTCAAAGACTCGGAACTATCTGTTCTACTTTTTTGGCAAACCTTGTGTCTAGGAGTCTGTTCGTTTTCCCTATGGTCTTTTCAATGTTAGGGTCGTAGGGTATTCCGCTCAGATAGGTTAGGCCCAGTTTTTGGGTTTGCTGCCGTATAGTCTCTGACTGGTTCATTTTCATATTCTCCACAACTCCCACAATTGGAACTCTTAGCCCGTTCAGCAGGCTTGCCAGTTTCTTCACGGTTTCGAAAGCCAGTTGCGAAGGCGTTGTTACTATGAGGAACTCTGCTTTTTTGATGAGCCTTATCAGGTCCAGCGTTGCGTCTCCGATTCCCGGCGGCATGTCCAGAACGAGGAAGTCCAGCTTTCCCCATTTTGTGATTGACAGAAGTTCTATCAGTGCGTTTGAAACATCCGCTCCTCGCAATGGAGTTGCTTGGTCCCTTGAATAGTAGACTATTGACATGTATTCCAGACCGTGAACTTTCGGCGGAATTATGCCCTTGTCTTCCTTCGGTTGCACGCCTTCAATGCCCAATATGATGTGTGTGGACGGGCTTGTGAAATCCAAGTCGAAAAGACCCACCTTATACCCTTTCTTAGCCAGCGTTAATCCAAGTATTGAGGCGATCAGGCTTTTTCCTACACCGCCTTTCCCGCTTGAAACTGCAATGACCTTGCGGATGTCCCTCATTCTCTCGTCTATTATGCTGACTCGCGGATCAACCATCGCTCACTTCGCTCCTTTGATGCTTTCAAGCCACACGCCGCGTCCTTCAATTATCTCGAAGTCTGGGCTTCCGCATTTTGGACACTTGATATAGGTATGCGCGACTTCGGGAACGAAGTGAATGGCTTCAGCCGCGTCCTTATCCAGCGTTTCTTTGTTGAAAACCCACTTGTGTCCGCACACTCTGCACTGAAGCTCAGCTTTTGCGGTTGCGATCTTGAACTTGGCGTTCTTGAACTTGTCAGTTTTGAGCTGTGAAAGGGCGAATTCCAGTATGTCCAGTTCTACCTGTTGCAGTTCGCCGACCTTTATCCACACTTCTGTGATTTCTTTCAGTCTTTCCTTCTCAGCTGCTTCTGCAGCGGCGGCAATTACTGCTTCAGCCAACGCCCATTCATGCATAGAAAAGCCTACTTCGAGGCTCAATTTAAGAATATTGTACAGTGCGGGTGAAGCATAGTACCAAGAGACACCTGTGTGATATGGACGTGAACAAGGAAAAGGCCATCAAAAGGAAGATCGGCGACAAAACGTCCTAGTGCACGCTTCTTATGGTTCCTCAGTCACTTTGTGTCGATTTGAAAAGTGATAAATATCCATTCATATAAAAGCACCAATAGAAAAAGGAGGAAGAAGGACCATAGAGGCTGCTTTCAATGCAGCGACTGGCGTAGCGAGCATGTATGGCATATTCTTTTAGGCAGTGGCTCAAGAAATAGGCATGGAGCGGGCTCTTCCTTTCGTTCCGCAAACGAAAATAGGTTGAAGACTCAGACTAGATTTATGCACTGAGATCCAACGTTGGAAGGGAGGTGACTCATTTATGGTGAAAGATCCAGTTTGTGGGATGATGGTGGACGAGAAGACTGCGAAATTCAAATCACAGTATAGAGGCGAAACTTACTATTTCTGTGCTCAAGCCTGCAAGGTAACGTTTGACAAGAGCCCAACAAGATACATTGACAAAGAGTAGACTCTGTGTGTTGTTGACTAGCTGTTCTTTTTCCTTGTTTTGCCCGTGACTTTTCAGGGTTTGAATCTTCTCAACAGCATCGAATTCCCAACAACTGTTATGTCGCTGAGTATCATCGATGCTGCTGCAGCCTCCGGCGGTATGAGCACGCCCACTGTTGAGTACAATACTCCTGCGGCAAGCGGAATCATTATGATGTTGTAGAAGAACGCCCAGAACAGGTTCTGCTTGATTTTGCCCAGAGTCTTTCTGCTCAGCTTTATGCTGGTCGCCACATCTCTCGGATCGTCCTTGATCAGAACGATATCTCCGGAATCAACAGCCACGTCTGTTCCACTTCCAATCGCGATACCCACATTTGCCTGCGTTATGGCGGGCGCATCATTTATTCCATCACCGACCATCGCCACAAATCGTCCTTGGCCTTGCAGCTTCTTGATCTCATCAACTTTCTGAGCCGGCACCACTTCTGCCAAGACCTCATCTATGCCTAGTTGTTTGGCAACTGCCTCCGCAGTTCGTCTCGTGTCACCGCTAAGCATTATCACCTTCAACCCCATCTTCTGCAGGGCGCTTACCGCTTCTTTGGAATGTTCTTTAACCGTGTCAGAGACAGCTATTGCTCCCAGTGCCTTCCCTTCGACAGCCACTATCAGAACAGTTTTCCCCTCGCTTTCGAGCTTCTCAATTTCGTTTTCTAACTGCCGAACTGGCACGTTGTTGGTCTTCATCAAAGCACGGTTTCCAATCAGCACTTTTTTACCTTTGACTCCTGCGGTCACGCCGAAGCCTGGTAAGGCGTCGAAAGATTCTGGTTCGGCAACGCTTATTCCTTCATTCTCAGCCTTCTTCACAATAGCCTGACCTATGGGGTGTTCCGACCATTTTTCTGCAATTGCAGCAACTTCAAGGATCTCACTCCTGTCATCCGCAGCTAAGTCTGTGACATCAAGTTTGCCCTTCGTCAAGGTGCCTGTCTTATCAAAGACAACCGTATCGAGGTTCTTCACAACTTCAAGCACTGCATTGTTCTTGATGAGAACCCCGTTTTCCGCGCCTTTCCCGACACCAATCATTATGGCTGCCGGCGTGGCAATGCCCAACGCGCACGGACAAGATATAGCCAAGACAGCCACCATTGTGGTTAATGCTAAACTCTGATTACCGTAGATAAAGAACCACACGGCAAAAGTCAAGACCGATATCGACACGACTACGGGAACGAAAACGTTGACAACCTTGTCTGCTAACCTCTGGATCGGAGCCTTGCTTGCCTGAACTTCACGAGCCAAACGCACAATCTGGGCAAGCATTGTTTCCAAACCGACCTTTTCCGCCTGAAACTTCAGCGTACCCGTCTTGTTGATCGTGCCACTGAAGACTGTGTCTCCAACGTTCTTTTCAACAGGAACCGATTCACCTGTGATCATCGACTCGTCAATAAACGTGTGCCCATCCATTACTGAACCATCAACTGGGATTCTGTCCCCCGGCCTTACGATTACAGTGTCACCGATCTGCACTTCATCGGCCGGAATTTCCTTCTCTTGGCCATCCTGAATCACGATGGCGGTTTTGGGTTGAAGTCCCATGAGCTTCTTTATTGCGTCGCCTGTTCGCTCAACAGCCATGTCTTCCAAAAGCATGCCCAACGTTATGGTAGTTATCACCACGGCCGAAGCATCGAAAAACCCCATACCGTCAGGCACAAACAGCGTTACGTAGGCTGAATAAACATACGCGACGGACGAGCTGAGCGCCACGAGCACATTCATGTCTGCAAAACGATTTCTAATAGAACTGTACGCCGCCCTGTAGAAATGCCAACCAACGACGAACTGTACGGGCGTCGCCAACGCCAGAAGCACATGATTCTTCTCGGGAAACATGACGAGGAAACTGATTAGCGCGATCGGGATTGTAAGGGCCAGCCCGATGAAAAAGAGCACCATTCTGCCTCTTACTTCTTTTCTTCGCTTCGCACTGACGTCTTCAACTCGCTCTACTGCCTCATAGCCGCCTCTCTTCACAACGGCTTTGATTTTGTCCAAAGTGACCTTGTCTTCGTCAAACTTCACAAAGGCTTCCTTAGTTGCAAAGCTCACTCTAACGTCTGTGACACCGTCTAGTCTTTTGAGCCCTGACTCGATTCCTGTTGCGCAAGCAGCGCAGTGCATTCCCAGAATCTGAAGAACTACTTCCTTCTCTGTCAAGAAGCACACCTAGTTTCTATTGGGCACCGAGCAGCACATGCTCCAAGAACATTTTTTCAGGCAGAGCTCCCACAAATTCGACCTTGTCGTTGACGACTACTTTGGGGACGCCCATGACTCCATATTTTATTGCCAGTTGCGGAAACTCGTTTGCGTCGATGACATCTGCTCTTATCATGTCGTTTTCAACGGCGAACATGTGAGCCATGCTCGCGGCAGCAGGGCAGTGTGGACACGTTAATGTAACCAAAACTTGAATGTGGACTGGATTGGTGATTGCCCTTAGCTTCGCTTTGGTCTCTTCTGATAATTCGGTTTTTCCCTTTGAAACCACGGACAACGCCGACATTAGGGTTTGAAACTCGTAACCGTATGGGAGTCCGTAGATTCTTATCCCGTAGTCTTTCTCTCCTAAAACAACGATTGCGGGGACCTTGTCTATTCCATACTGTTTGGCGAGCTCAGCGTCTGCAACGAAATCATGAACCTCAGCCTGTATCTTTTCATTCAAAGCAGCAAGTTCAGTAATCAGTTGCTTAGTTTGAGCGCAAAACTGGCATTCCATCTCCTGGGTAAACATGACTATTCTTACGGGGTTGACGAGGCTTTCGGCAAGCTGGTTCCTTACATGTTCCTTATGCTCGTCAGATATCAAACTCATTTCTCAACCGCCACCCAATTCAATCGATTCTTTTGCTACTGTCAAGACTGAGGGGAGACGTTCCTTATTTCTTGTGTGGGCCTAATCAAATATTAGCTTTGTCAGCCGTTAGCCGACCTGCTTCCAGGCTTCCATTACTTACCTTGGGCGACGCAGGCAGATGCTGAAGAGCGCGCGCAGAAGGTTGCCCATGCACAGACTGGTTCCTTTGCGAAAAAGAAACTCTAATAGCATACCCTTCTTTGTTTTGGTTAGAGGCGAGAAGATTGGTGAAGCTTCACGGAAATGCAAAACTGGTCAAGGATTTTAGGATAGATGTTGACGACGGTCGGACTCACGCTGTATGCCTCGACCTTGAGCCTCCAGACGGAACTGACATGGGGCCGTCAGCCCTTGAACTTGCACTGATGAGCTATGCAGGCTGCTACGCCACTATCTTTGTTCTCACAGCGAAGAAGATGAGAGTTTCACTGAGAGACTTGGAAGTCGAATCTGAGGCAGTCAAGTCTCAAGAAGCAGGAACCATAACGGAGGTCAGCTTTGACGTCTCAGTAAAGGCGGACGTGTCAGAGGATCGCATCCGGAGAATCCATGAAGTGACCTTGAAAACGTGCGCTGTGGGAAAGATCTTCGACAAGGCTGGCGTCAAGTCAAGTTTCAGAGTGAACACTGCGAAAGAATAGTGTCAAGTCCACCCTTGTCTTTTTCAACCCCTCGCATTTCTTCTCTCACAAATCCTTTTAACTATTCGCAAAGCCAGCAGAGTAATCCACCTTGAAGGTTTGTCCTTCTGCCCGAAATCAAAGCCAGACCAAACCTTAATGATGGATTCAGGCGTGAACCTTCCAGTATTGTCTCGTTTTGACAAAAGCAGATCGACCATCTCCGATTCCTGAAGCCTTTTCCTGGCAAAATCAAACTGAGACAGAACGTCCAGAAACTTCAGAATCTTGTAGTCAGTGAACGGATACTTCAGTTTCTCCCAATCCGTGCCAATCTGGCTGTCGTGGCCTGCATACTTCATCTTTCCCCTGTTCCTCCAGCATTCGAAGAGAAAGCCAACTCCCTTTCTCGCGGTCTTGCTGTCTCTCAGTTCGGGATTCTGGGCCAAAGCTCCAAGCACAAACGTGCTGGCCAAAGCGCAACACGGCTCTTTCTCTCGCGGTCCGCCAATCTGCCCAGTGTCTTTGCACCAGAATCCGCCGTCTAGCCGCTGCCTTCCCACAAGCCACTCGTAAGCTTTTCGCAGTCTAGGGTCACCCAAAAGACCCATTTTTGCCAACGATTCGATTATGATGGCACTGTGGCAGTCTCCTGGTTTCGTCGGCGGGTCCCATCCGAAGCCGCCTGATTCAAGCTGAGTGCTGAAAACGTACTCGCAGGCTCTGGCAATCCTGTTGTCTTCGACATCCAAGCCGAAGTCCGCCAGCACAGGCAATATCCAGAAGGTCGTTTCTTTCCGCGGCCACCAAGTGTGAATGTCTTTAGGTTTCCCCCAATAACCGTCCCTGTTTAGGCCGTTGAAGATTTTCTTCACGAGCGGGTGTTCAACGATTGCCTTTCTTGCGCATATGACACTTCTTTCGCTCGCATCCTTGTCCAGAAGGTCAGTTAGCATACGATAGACTACCCAAGGCTCACCAGCCAGCAGCCACTCAATCAAATCTTGCTTCAGCAGTGTCTTCAAGCCCAATCTTGGAAACTCCTCAGACAACACGTGTCTGGGCCGATTTTTCCTAGTCTGGGAACGGGCATGTCTGTGTTGGACATCCGCCTGCGTATTCTGATTCTGCTGACACTAGTTTTCCTTCCTTGGCTTTTATTTCTCCAATGTAGAGAACCTGTTCAGGCTTGCTTCCGTACCTGAACACGGTGACCCCCTTGCACTTCAGCTTCCAAGCAAGATCATACACGTTTCTAACATCGTCAACAGTCGCCTCAGTCGGCAGATTGACCGTCTTAGAAACAGCATTGTCTGTATACTTCTGGAATGCGGCTTGCATTCTGACGTGCCATTTTGGCTTGATGTCCAACGCTGTAACAAAAAGCCTCTTAACATCATCTGGAACTCCCTCGATTTTCTGAACTGAGCCTGTGCGGGCTATTTCTTCAAGCAGTTGGGCGCTGTAGAATCCCCTCTCTTTCGCCATTGCTTCAAACAGCGGGTTGGTTTCGAACAGTCTGGTTCCGCCTAGAACGTTTCTTATGAATGAAATAGCAAAGATGGGCTCAATGCCTGAAGAGCAGCCGGCTATTATGCTTATGCTTCCCGTCGGCGCTATCGTGGTGACTGTGGCGTTCCTGAAAGCGCTGTACTTGTCTTTCCAGACGCTCTTGTCAAAGTTGGGGAAAGACCCGCGTTCTTCTGCGATCTCCACAGATTTCCTGTGAGCCTCCTGCTCAATGAACTTCATTGTCTCTTCAGCCAAGCTCAAAGACTGCTCGGAGTCATATGGAATTCCAAGCTTTATGAGCATGTCTGCGAGACCCATGACGCCTAAGCCGATTTTTCTGTTGGCCCTCGTTATCTTCTCTGTCTCTTTCAAAGGATACTTGTTTGCGTCGACAACATTGTCGAGAAAGTGAACCGCATTCCTAACAGTCTCCCTGAGCTTTCCCCAATCAATCTTCCCGTCCACAACCATTTGGGACAAGTTGATGGAACCCAAGTTGCAGGACTCGTAAGGAAGCAACGGCTGCTCGCCGCAATTGTGAACGCAGAAACCATTAGCATCAAACATATGCACACTAGGCACTGTAGCATCGTAAACCTCTTCAACCCCAATCGGAGTCATTTCCGTCACGGTTGCCACAAACCGTTCTCTGTTCATGCTCCTCCTGTAAGACCTTATGGCTTTGTCAAGTTCTGTTTTCTTGTCGGAATCGCCAAATCCCACTTTCTCATAGAACAGTCGCATGTCTACATTAGAGATTATCTGTTCATGCTGGGGCTTGTGAACATATTCTCTCGTTCCGCCCTTCCCATTCGGCATTTTCGCTAAGCCTCTGCCCCTTCGGTTCACATAAATCCTCGAAAATATCCCGAACCTCAACAGAATGCGCTGCACAGCTTTCAGCGTTTCAAGGTTGCTTTGCGCTAGCCTTATGCTCACTCCTTTAGAGTGAGTTCCTTGAACTGAGCCATCCGCGTCAAACAGCCCCCTCAGCAAACCCAGACAGAATTCAGAAGAGGCTTTCTCCATACTCGCGGTAACCGCTTTCTTCCCGGGTTCCAGACCGAGTTCCCCTGCAATTCCTTTCAGATACCCCGTGGACATGCGGTATTCTTCTCTGCCCTTTACCCTTATCCACCCTCTGAAGTCCGACCTGTGAGGAAGCTCTTCCGCGTAGCTGTAGGCTAACGATCTCATTGCTTTTGAGCCGTTTTCCTCGCCCCATGACGAGAGAACTGCCTTGTCCTGTTTGATTGTTCCGTCTCCCAGGAGCAAACCGACCAGATAGCCTTCTCCTTCGGTGTGTTTCCCTTTCCAGCAGTCAAGGTTTCTATGATCGTTTAGAACAATCTTGTCGCCTGCCTTCACGTTCTCAGCCTTTGCCCACTCCGTCTCGTTCTTCCATCTCGTCAGCTTCTTGACTCTCATTAGAGGATGATCTTTTGTGAGACGAAGTTCGAAACCCTCTTTAGTCTTCAGCTGGTAGACCGGCTTCACTCCCGTCGAGAAGAAGCCCTCCTTTGAGCTGTTCCATCTTTTGCCATGTACAATTGCAACGAATCCTTTGCCAATCAGGTCAACAACCTGTCTTGGGCCATCTTCCGTCATAACCCACGTATCCTCGGTGACACATGGATTCGTGGACTCTATTCTTCCAACTTGCGGAGTGGGGTTGTGTCTGTTGATTTCGTCTATGAATATGACGCCAGGGTCGCCGCTCATCCAAGCTGACTTTGCCATCAAATCCCAAACCTCTTTCGCCCTGGGCTTCTTCGTCTTCTCCTTGTTTCGCGGGTTGACTAACCAGTACTCACCGTTTTCCTCAACTCCCTTCATGAAGTCGTCAGACACGGCGACTGAAATGTTGAAGTTTGATAGGAACCCGGGTGTCTGTTTGGAGGTTATGAACTCGACAACATCTGGGTGGTCAACTCTCAGAATCGCCATCATGGCGCCTCTTCTCTTCCCCCCGGCCTTGATCACCTCGGTGCCCGTGTCAAAAACCCGCATGAAACTGACCGGGCCAGATGCGACGCCCTTGGTTGACATTACGACGTCGCCTTTGGGTCTCA
>JALHSY010000153.1 GCA_022865455.1 Candidatus Bathyarchaeota archaeon | reverse complement strand
TGATCACATTGTAGTGGACAACATAGACTTTCAAGTCTACAAGGGCGAGTGCTGCGGTTTTCTCGGACCCAACGGTGCTGGAAAAACGACAACCATCAAAATGATCCAGTGCGTATTGCCGCTGGCGTCGGGCAAGTTAAGCGTTGCGGGCATGAGCGTGTCTGAAAGTCCGAGGGAAATAAAAAAGATGATCGGCGTCGCCCCACAGGAAGACAACCTAGACCCAGACTTCACAGCTCTGACCAACCTGCTAGTTTATGCTCGCTATTTCGACATACCCAAACCTGAAGCCCTCAAACGATCAGACGAACTGTTCAGATTCTTCCAGCTGGAAGAGAAAAGAAACGTCATAATCGAAGAGCTTTCAACGGGCATGAAGCGGCGGCTAATCCTAGCCCGCGCTCTCATCAACGAACCGCAAATACTCCTGCTAGACGAGCCTACAACTGGTCTCGACCCACAAGCAAGACACTTGATCTGGGACAAAATCCGAAGCCTGAGGAAACAAGGCGTCACCATAATTCTGACCACACACTACATGGACGAGGCAGCCGAGCTCTGCGACCGCACACTGATAATGGACGACGGCAAAATCATCGAACAAGGCAAACCTTCAGACCTAATCAAGAAGCATATTGGCGAGGAAGTCTTGGAAGTTGACTACGACGAAAAAGTCATGAAAACGCTGCAAGACGAGTTTCCAGAAGCCCAATTGGAAGTGCTGAGCGACAGAATTCGCGTATTCACCAACCAACCTCACGGAGTCGTCGAAACCTTTCTGAGAGCTTTTCCCTCAAAAGGTGCGACTATCCGAAACGCTAACTTGGAAGACGTTTTCCTAAAGCTCACGGGGAGGCAGCTGAAAGAATGAAAGCTGCAAGCATTGCTTCAGCCTTCAAGTTGCCCAAGCTGACTTGTCGTATTTGGAAGGTCTGGCAGCGCGACTTCGACGTTTTCATGAAAACGTGGAAGGTGAGCTTCTTCCCGCCTCTACTGGAACCCATCTTCTACCTCGTAGCAATGGGCTACGGCCTAGGCAGTTTCGTTCAGCCAATACAAGGCTTACCGTACATTCAGTTCATCGCACCAGCATTGATTTCCATATCTATCATGTACTCCTCCTTCTTCGAATGCACCTACGGCTCATTCGTGCGAATGCATTTCCAGAAAACCTTCGACGCCATCATAGCCACGCCGATAAGCATAGAGGAAGTCATAGCCGGCGAACTCTTGTGGGGAGCGACAAGAAGCATAATCAGCTCCACCATAGTCTTAGCTGTCGTGGCAGCCTTCGGCCTGATCTCCACCCCACTGTTCATCCTGATCCCCATCGTTGCCTTCTTCGGCGGTCTGATGTTTTCTGCAATAGCCATGGTCTTCACCTCATTGGCCCCAAACATAGACTTCTTCAACTACCCCGGCTTCCTGTTCATAACTCCCATGTTTCTGCTCAGCGGAACATTCTTTCCACTGGCAAGTCTTCCTGAGTCCATACAGGTCTTTGCAAAGGCATTCCTGCCCCTCACCCACGTAGTTGATCTTTCAAGAGGCCTAATAATCGGAAACCTCGAATCATCGCTGCTCATCAGCCTCGTCTGGATCGCCGCCGTCACACCCATCTTTTTCGTCCTGAGCATTAACCTGATGAAAAGAAAACTGATCAAATAGGAAAAGACAACAAAATCTGGAGGAGGGGGCATACCCAGCATGGACGAACTTCTGAAAACACTTCAACAACGCTAACGCATATATTTTGTTCAGAAGCTCTTAAGCAACTCACCTATGTCCTTTCCTATTTGCTCACCGACGTAGCCACCCTCCAAAACGAAGAACGTAGGCTTCTTCAACGCCGCAATCCTCTTTCCTATTTCCCTGTAACCCTTCTCGGTCAAACCCAGCGAGGCCAAATCCCCCATGTGCGTGTCAAACCCCGCTGAAACCGCCACAACCTCAAACCTGCCAACATCAACCATGCCCAAAGCTCCGTCAAGAGTCTCCAAATACACCTCGTCCCCGCAGTCACCCCACAGCGGGAAATTCAAGCAATTCGCCTCAGAGACAGCACCCGTGCCTGGGTAGTGCGGGTGGCGGTGCAGCGAAACATACATCACTCTGTCGTCTCCAAAGAAAATCTCCTGCGTCCCATTCCCATGATGGCCATCAATGTCCAAAATCAAAGTCGGCTTGCCCAAATGCCTCACCGCAATCGCGATGTTGTTCAGGTAGCAGAAACCTCTAGTATTTGCTCCTAAAGCCGCACCGTTTCTGCCTGCATGGTGGCCAGGCGGCCTCATGATGGAGAACCCTTTAACCTCAGCCGCTAAGATGGCTCCTCCCGCAGAGAGTTTTGCATACTCAAAAATGTTCTCATACGCTGGAGTGTCCCCGTCCTCAATGAGTCCTTTCTTGAGCATCCAAACGTACTCGCCATCATGAACCCTGAGCAAGTCCTCTTCTGACGCAGGTTCAGGCTCAAGAAACTCGTATCCTCTCTCCTTCAAAACCTCATAGGCTTTCCTAACCCTCTCCGGGCCTTCAACATGCCAAGACCCGTACGCTAAGCATTTCTCTGAAAAGACTATTTTCGGCTTCATAACCCAATTGCGCCCACAACTGATAAAGTGCGGTTTTCAAATTAAAATATAACCCAACCAACCAACAACAGCATTTCTCTCTAGCTTGTATTACTGAATTTTGTTGAAGAAAACGCCGAGGTTTCGTGGGAGAATGTCTGTGTCTTCGAGCAAGTCAAGATGCTTGAGTTTTCTCATTGTTGCAGCAGGCAGCTGATCACGAGGTACTCCTTCCAGAAGAAGAACAGTTTCTCCCTGAGAGAATTCTTCCTTTTCCTCAATCCATCGTAGGAACTTTCTGTTCTGTGGGCAAGCCCTTTGACAGTGCAGACATCCAACTAGACAATTATGCGAAGAAATGTCCATCCACGCCGGAAATGGAATATCGCCCCTCTTCTCATTGTGAAAGCTTATGCATCGCTCGGCATGAAGTAAAAAACGATCAGAAGCAATGGCGCCAGTGGGACAGTTCTGTTGGCAAGCGTGACAGTTCTGGCAGCTTTTCATCATCTGTGCTTCTTGCCAATTGTCTTTCTGGCAAGGCAAGTCGGAGTAGAAAGCCGCAAGCTGGAGAAAGCTTCCCATGCTAGGAACGTAGCAG
>JALHSY010000152.1 GCA_022865455.1 Candidatus Bathyarchaeota archaeon | reverse complement strand
CGAAAAGGCATCCAAAAGCCAAAAACTAGGCATATTCATGGGCGAAGCCTTGGAGCTTTACCCAGCAGACTATTGGCGCTACTTCCTAATGTCAACAAGGCCCGAAACGAAAGACACCAACTTCTCATGGGAGATCTTCATTGAAAAAGTCAACGCTGACCTGAACGACACCTTCGGCAACTTCATTCACAGAACGCTCACATTCATAAACACCCAGTTCAATGGCCAAATCCTAGAACTCAAGGCTCTAGACGAAGAAGCACAGCAAATACTGACGACGGTGAAAGAAAAAGTGGCAACGATCGCCCAAGAAATAGAAGCCTGCAAACTGCAATCCGCCGCGAACAACGTGATAAGCCTAAGCCGCACCGGAAACCAGTACTTGAACGAGAAAGAACCGTGGAACCTCATCAAGAAAGACCGAGACCAAGCCGCTCACATTCTTTACATAGCGGCACAGATCGTGAAGGCACTCGCTATAGTGTCAGCCCCGTTCATCCCGTTCGCCGCGGAAGAAATCTGGAAGACCCTCAACCTGTCAGGAAGCGTTCATGAACAGAAATGGGACGAAGCTTCAGAACCCCTGCAGGCAAACCACAAGATAGCGAAGCCCAAGCCCCTTTTCAAGAAGATAGACGCGAACGAGCAGGAACTGAACGAGATGCTGGCGAAGGCAAGAGAAAAACTGGCCAAGACTACATCAGATCCTGCGAGTCGGCTGTGAAAGATTGCAGCTGAAAATCGACCTCCACGTTCACACAGTCTACTCATACGATTCACTCATCACGCCTAAAGAGCTGGTTCAATGCGCCAAAAAGCGCCAACTGGACGGCGTGGCCATAACCGATCATGATAGGCTTGACAGCGCGCTGAAAATAGCTAGAGAGACGGACTTGCTCATTGTTCCCGGCATGGAAATAGAAAGCCTGAACGGGCACATTGTGGCACTTGGGGTTCGAGAGGCAGTTCCGAAAGGGCTCGACGCAAATGAGACTGTGGACAGGATCCATGGAGCAGGAGGGATAGCTGTGGCCTGCCACCCAGCGACTTTTTTCAAGGGAAGCCTTGGCAGATATGCCAGCTCAAAATTTGACGCAGTTGAAGTGATAAACTCTTCAGCATTTCCGTTCAACCGCTCAGTAAAGCATGCACAGCTGCTGGCTTCTCAGCTTGGGCTTGCGCGTGTTGCAGGAAGCGATGCTCACTACGGTCCGGAAATAGGATGCGCGCACACAGTTATTGAGGCTGAGATGGAAGTTGAGAAGATAGTGGAAGCCATAAGAAAGGGATCATGTCAACCTTTCGGCAATGCAATACCGTTAACGATAAGATTGAAGAGAGAAATTCTTGGTATTAGAAGAAGGTTTTAGTTTCAGAAAAGAGGGGAGAAAGGAAGGTTAGTAGAACTTCTCCATCTGATAAAGATTCAGCTCAATGCCTAACGGCTTTTCTGGTTGTGCGTAGGGTTCTAGGTTGAAGAGCTGCGGGGCGATGGTTCCGAAACCGCTCAACAGATGTGGCGAGTTCACGCCTGTCATCACGAGCGTAACTTTCAGTTTGCCATCTTGCTGCGGGTTCACTCTTGCGCCCCATATGACCAAGGCGCCGACATCCATCATCTCAGTAACGATTTCGCCCACACGATTAGCCTCTTCAATCGTCATCTGACTGTCGCCTGTAACGTGGATCAAAGCCCCGGTCGCGCCAGCATAGTCAACATCCAGCAGGGGGGTTCTCAACGCGTTCCGAACAGCCTCTTCTGCCCGATTCGGCGCGTCTGATTCACCTACACCGACAACGGCCACTCCACCGCGTCTAACAATGGTTTTGAAGTCGGCAAAGTCGAGGTTAATTAAGCTGGGAGCAGAAATGGTCTCGATGATGCCTTTAATCATGTTTGCCAAGACCTGATCGGCAACTCTGAAAGCCTCACCTATGGGCAACTGCGGAACCAGCTGCATGAGCTTGTTGTTGTCAATGACCACCACGGTGTCGCAGTGTCTCCGCATCTCATTCAACGCCTTAGCAGCGTGGTCAATTCGACCTTTTTCGATGTGGAAAGGCGTGGTCACCACACCGACCGTAATCGCTCCCTTTCGCCTGGCAATCTCTGCAATCACTGGGGCTGCGCCTGTGCCTGTTCCGCCGCCCAAGCCTGCGGTTATGAAGGCTATGTCTACCTCAGAAAGCATGTCTTCAATTCGCTTCCTCGATTCTTCAATGGCTGCTCTGCCAAGCTTCGGGTCACCGCCGACGCCGAGCCCTTTAGTCAGCTTTTCGCCTATCAGAACCTTCTGATCAGCCCTCGAAGCCTTCAAGTGAAAAGCGTCTGTGTTTATTGCTACGCATTCCGCGCCTGTTGTGCCGGATTCCGTGAGCCTTGTCACAGTGTTGTTGCCTGCTCCGCCCACGCCGATCACCAGTATGCGGCAGTAGCCTGGCTGTCGAATCCCTTCGTTGACTGGGTCGTGCCAAGTGTATTTGAGCGCGTGCTCTGTGGGGTGCATCTTAGCCAACTCTTTCCCTCCGCCAAACTTCCTCGTTCACCAAGTCACGGATAGCTACGCGAATCGCTTCAGCCCTGTTCGGATAGAACTTCTCACCGACAAGCTGATCTAGCGCCTTGAGATACGTTTCAGGTACATAGAGCGTGATTAGCTTCATTTCATCTCTCCCTCCATGCAGACTGTGAAGAGGTGTTCAGGGTAATATCGCTGCATAATATGTCTTAAATATGCCTTAAACATGTTCGGCCAATAGCTTTTAAAGCTTGCCCACACCCCATTTCAGACTTCTGTAAATTCCCGCATACTCCGACCCTTACGTTTTTATTTCTTGTTGAAACATTTATTGTATCGCGATGGGGAACTATGCGCGTTTTCGTGAAGAGTTTCGGCTGTTCGGCAAACTTGGCTGACGGCGAGGTTTTGGCTGGATGCCTTGCAACGGCTGG
>JALHSY010000151.1 GCA_022865455.1 Candidatus Bathyarchaeota archaeon | reverse complement strand
GTTCTGGAAAGGCTGGACAAAGAAAAGAGAAGAACAGGCGGGTTTATTTCAGATGAGACCCTGTTGAGGGTAATCGCGGGCGAGTTTGGCTGTGAGATTCCGAACGGCGAGGCCACGATGCTCATGCTTTCGTTGGGAGACTTGATTCCGAGCCTGAACAATGTTTCTGTCGTCGGACGGGTCGTTGCAGTGTTTGCTCCTAGGGCGTTCAGCGGAAATAGGAGCGGGAAGTTTGCGAGCCTGCTTATCACGGACAAGAGCGGCATCTTGCGAGTTGTGCTGTGGAATGACAAGACGGACCTGACAGAATCGGGGAAAGTCAAGGTTGGGCAGATAGTCCGCTTTTCCCGAGCATACACAAAAGAAGACCGCGCTGGAAAAGTCGAGTTGCACATTGGCGAGAAGGGCGAAGTTGAAATCAATCCCAACGACGTTCAGGCAAAAGACTATCCTACTATCAGCAAGTTTGCCACTAAAATTGGAGAACTGAATGCCGATAACAAGAATAGGAAAGTAAACATCGCGGGCACAGTGAAGAAGCTGTTTTCCGCGTCAACGTTTGAGCGAGAGGACTCAAGCTCGGGAAAAGTCATGCGGTTCATTCTGGCTGATGAAACTGGCGAGATATCCGTTGTGGCCTGGAATGAAAAGGTGGACGACCTCGAGAAGACGCTGAGGAACGGTGTTCAGTTGCAGATAGTGAACGCGAAGGTCAAGAAAGCGTTGGGCGAAGGCTCAGAGGTTCATGTTGACTCAGTCACTTATGTTGAAGCTGTCGAGTCGGCCAACGAGGTTCAGAGAATAGCCGATTTGAAAGAAGGTTTAAACCGCGTTAATGTCGAAGGAGAAATTGTCACGAAACCCATACTCAGAAACGTTAAGACGTCGAGAGAGGAGCTCTTGAAAGTGACTTCCTTCGAGCTGAAGGACGAGACGGGAACGGTTTGGGTTTCGGCTTGGCGAAAACATGCAGAAACAGCTGGCGATCTGAGGCAAGGTAACAGAGTTTTCATAAAGCATGCTTACGTGAAGAGAGGCTTCGGAGACCAGCTTGAGATATCAACAAGAGACGCCACAACTATAACCGTCGTCAGCTAATGCAGGATTCTGTTGGTGCCGGGGGCGGGATTCGAGCCCGCGACCTCTGGACTATGGGCGTTTGCCCCTTTGTTCTCCAGATTATGAGTCTGGCGCCCTAGCCAGGCTAGGCTACCCCGGCCTTGTCACTCATGGGTATTTTGATTGACGCTGCTTGATTTAAGGTTATTTGGGTACATGATGTCTTGTCAGGTCTTTCATGTGTTCCTGTGCACACTGATGGCATTTCCAATGTCATTATCAAAACTGGTCTTTTGGATAATTCCTCCCTTTCTCCCTGAACCGTAGATAAGTCTGAACACAAGCAGAATTTTTGGAAAAAGCTTCTAGAAATTTATTATTTGATTCGCCTATCTAGTTTCCCCACGCCTTGGCGCTTTCCAAGATACACAGAATGAACCATCTTGACGAAAAGCCCTGTCTCAACTACCCCAGAAATAGCCTTCAACTCTCGCTCCAACCTCTCTGGTTTAGGGATAGGCCCGAAACCTACGTCTATGATGAAGTCGCCATTGTCAGTTATCACAGGCCCGACCTTTCTTGCGCCTTCTCTCAGAACTGGTTTTCCGCCGACATCTCCTGCCTTGCGCATCACGTACGACGCTGCAAAGGGCAACACCTCGATCGGAACTGGGTGGCTGTTTTCTCCTAGAACCTTGACTTTCTTGCTTTCATCAGCTACTATAATGAGTCTTTTTGAGGCAGAGGCCACAATCTTTTCGCGTGCAAGAGCTCCGCCCATGCCCTTTATTAGATTCAGCTCTTCGTCTATCTGGTCTGCTCCGTCTATCGTCAAATCCAGTGTTGGATGTTCTTCAAGAGTTGTTATCTGGATTCTATGTTTGACAGCGAGCAAGAAAGCCTGATAGGACGTTGGAACGCCCAAGATGTGCAACCCTTCAAGCTTGATTCTGTTTCCCAATTCCTCAATTGCAAAAGCAGCCGTGCTTCCGCTTCCCAAACCAACGACCAACCCATCTTCAACATGTTTGACTGCTTCTCTAGCAGCGTTCTTCTTTGCCGTTTCAATCCAATCTTGTTTAGGTTTCAAGTTCCATCTGCCCCAGTCTGTCCAGAACCTTTTCCACTTCGGACCTGATTTCTTCTATTCTCTTCTCAGCCTCGGTTTTCGGGCTCTGCTTTGCAGGAGGCTGCTTCTTTTTTCTCCTTGCTTTTTCCTCAGTGCTCAAAGTTGGCTCTTCTTTCGTGAGCGGCACGGCTATCTCTTTTATGGGCTGCACTTCCACCTTTGAACGCAGTTCCCCGATCTTGGAGTTCAACTCGTCGAGACGTTCGCTGAAAAGCTTGACTAGGTCTTCCTGCATGGCCTCGAGCTCATGCAAGGCGACTACTGATTCGTCTTTTGAAATGGCGTCCTTCACAGTCATCATGCGGGACTTATAAGTTTCCCCTAGTCTTTCACGTTCTTCTTCAGTTATCTTTCCTTCCGCATGCGCTTCGTAAAGCCGACGAATTGCGTCACTCAGAATCTCTCTTTCCAAGTCCAATATTCTAAGCTCTTCTCTAGCGCGTACGGCTTCCTCTTTAAGAACGCTCTTGGCAGTTTTGAACGGCGAACCCTTGAATTTCGTCTCAGCTTTCTCTTCTTCTAGGACTTTTCCTTCTTTTTTCCAAAGTTTTCTCATGGCGTAAACAATGATCAGACAGACGATGATCACCCCTAGTATGATTATTGCGACAGCCAGGGGATCGTCAAAGGGCAATAACGGTTTCCCTCTCTACCTTCATTGTCATTAATGCATATATAAATTATATAATCGCGTTTTTACGGGAAATTCTTCATGGTCGCAATAAAGATTTCGGCAGAGCGCCCTGAGCTTTCGCAGCGGATTCCAGGCAGTTTCTCAACCTTGACGTCTGCAAAATGACGACGAGCCATTGCCTGGATATTCTCAGGTTTAAAGCCCAAGTACACATCGCCCATTTCCGCCTTGAACTCTTCGAAACTGTGTTCGCAAAGATCAACGACTACGGCTTTTCCATGTTTCTTCAATGCATCCTTTATGCTTTCAAAAACTCTTTCAGGGCTCGTGCTGTGATGAAGCATGAGGGTGGAGAAGACTGCGTCAAACTTGAATGGAATATTGAAGTGTTTTCTTGTCTGTTCTATGCTGCCTCGAATGTTTTCGGCCAAACCTACGAAAGGCACTATGTCCGCCTTCTTCTTGGCCAGTGAAAGCAGCATTGCAGGCGTCAAGTCCATGGCATAAAAAGAAACATCCGGAATCTCAGCTTTCACTTTTCTAGCGACTCTGACCGTAAAAAAGCCCGTCCCTGCGCCGACATCCAATACCTTTCCTTCCAAAGGAAGTCGTGGCTGTTCAAGCAGACATCTGGTGATTGTGTCCACTATGCGACGTTTCCCACTCTGCCCAAAGTAGTTCTTGACGATCTGATCCCTCTTCTCACCCTCTTTGACCGTAAAATGCTCCACGGTTTTGGCCAAAGTCTCAGGGTCAGAGGCGCCTACCTTCTTGAGAAGCTGTTCGAGTTGGAGATGCTCTAGATATTGTTTGAAGCTGGCTAGCATTGTCATTCCATCTTTCTCTGGCTCTTGCTGGAACAAAGCCTCGGGCGGGAATTGAACCCGCGACCGCCGCCTTACCAAGGCGGTGCTATACAGTATTCAACCTTGCGTTCGGGCTTTATTGAATATCTCGACTCTCGGAATCTTTGCGATCATTATAAGCGGGACTTAATCGCTTATCTCGACAGATGGGTAATGCGCCCGATCTCTGTTCCATCGGACATATTCCGATTATTCTCTGAGGTCAAGGTCGGCAGAGAGCATTTATGGAAGGGCCTAAGAGTTCTATTCAACTATCTTGACATTATGGGCTTTAATAAAGATTATCTGGATGGGCTACGGAGGGCAATGCCCAAGGTTCAAAGCGGTATAGATTTGCAAATCCCAAGTGAAACGAGCATTCTGGAATCAATGCGGAAACTGATCTCTATCCCCAAGGGCTATGACGCTCTCTACCATCTCCTTTTGGATTCTGGGCTCAGATTGGTGGAAGCGATAAAGGTTCTCAGCGAGTTCAAAGGCGCGGAGAAAATCAATGGCTTCTATAGAGTCCCCGTTGGAATGTTCAGAGGCTCAAAGCAAGCCTATTATGCCTATTTCACCGAGGCCACGTATCAGAAGTTGCAAGTTAGAACTGAGCCCATTAAGGCTGTAAACGCATCTCATTATTTCGACAAGAAAGGATTCATAAGCCCTAAATATCTCAGAAAATTCGCCTTTGACAAGATGATAGAGCTTGAAGTCCCCGAATCCGTAGCGGATTTCATTGAGGGAAGGGTGGCCAAGCGGATCGGAGCTAAACATTACATGGCTCTAGCAAGGCAAGCCAATGGCTTCTACGGAAAATATGCGGAATACCTGAAGGGGCTGTATCAGAAATGATGCTATATATAGTGAGGGCTCATGCCATCATCAAATTCGATACGGTTAAATCTCTCCGTGCTCACCGTTATCCCACGGGGTGATGAATGAAATGCCTACGAAGAAAGAAGAGATGGCTCATGTCAAATTGAAAGATAAGCTTGATCGCATACCTGCTGGATTGAACTTCTATTACGGAGTAAAATATTCGTATCCCACATGCCTCAAGTGTGACGGTATTCTGAGTAAGGCTTCTGACTCTGCTCATCTGATTTGCCTCAAGTGTGAAGCTAAGTATGAATTGAAAGAGCAAGTGAAATGATTGTTTGACCCAGAAATGCTGAAAGAAGGGGATGCGATTGCGAAGCGGTTCTATCAAGCTCAAGGCTCCAAGAAATTCAACCTTGAGATGGAAGCCTTCTGTAAGAAAGTTTGGGAGCCTTGGATCAATGCGGGAAGATGGATACTCATCGATTTAACCCAGCCCAAGACCGCAAGCTTTCAAGTTGAAGAAAAGCCTTGGAGCCCTGAAGTCAAGAGAGATGTGAGAATTTATCTTAGCACTCTCAAGTTCCCTCATGACCTTGAGATCAATCGGAGAGATGAGCATTGGATTGGGGACTATAAATTCAAGTGCAAAACGGCTCAGGGCATCGGGGTCGAGAAGGAAGATTATGATAAATATTTCAGTTTGGGAGTCCCGAACTTTCTGCTTTTCATTTGGGCTAACGATCGGAAAAGGCGCTTGATCCATCGAGTTCAGAATCCATCTAAATATAATATCAAAGATTTCGGAACAGAACTGGAGTTTTACGACATAACTGAAGATTGCATCGAGCCAGCCCAGCATGACGTTCCATTGAAAGGGCCACTCCCGAAAGGTCTTAAAAGATATTGGGCTTGGAGACTCGGGTTAAATGAGCTAGCATCTGATAGGCTGTATCCCGAGATGATTGAGCCCATTGAGGCGAACTTCAAGAAAGTTGAGGACGATTTCGATAAAGGCTTAGAATTTCTTGAAAGCATCGATATTCCAAGACGGATGACCCGAATTGTGCTCCCCAAAACTCAAGACAAGGGCCCAACAAAATTAGAGCCCATTGCGCTCAAGATAACTGAGGATCGAATAGATCGCATGGAAGGTTGGGACGCTCGGGTTCTGAAGCCCATTCAGGCTCATAAGCGAATGCTGAAAGCCTCGATTCTGGGCTTTGACACGGAATTTTATGAAGATAGGCTCCTAAGCGCTCAGTTATCCCTCATAGATAACCAAGGAAATTTGAAATCTAAATGCATCTTGGAAAACTTAAAGGGCTACGATGCTAAAAGGCTCTTGAGAGATGCCTTGGATTTCATGCTGGAAAATGGAGTTCAGCCCTTCAACCGCATTTATCTCATTGCGCATTTTTCAATTGCCGACATTGGGCACCTAGCGAATCATCTCAAAGATTTCAGATTTCGAGAGATCAATCGCGCTATGCATGCCGAATACGTCATAAAGGAAGACCCAAAGGAGAAAGAGGTCGAAACGGAAGAGGTGAGCCTCGGAGATTTCAAGCTCAAAATAATCGATCTGTTCGCCTTCTATCCAAGCGCATTGAAGAAGATCGGAGAGATGGTGGGGCTCCCAAAACTTGAAGTTGACATAGAGCATATCCTAGACCTATACGACAAAGAGCCCAAGAGGTTCCGAAAGTATGCGGTTCGGGATGCTGAGATAACTCTGAAAGCCTTTCTGGGCTTGCGGGATTCCTTATGGAGCAAGTATGGGGTTGAACTTCTGAAATGTCCGAGTATTGCAACGGTCGCAAGTAATATCTTCCGCATCAAATATCTCCATGAAATTGCTGTTCGCTATGCCGACATCACCAAGTATCAATCATATCGGACAAAGAAGGGCGAATGGTCAAAGAGGCGAGTTAAAGAATCCCGATATGCGGGAAGCCTAGACCTGAGGAAGCTAGCGCTTCTTTGCTATTGGGGTGGAAGGGCTGAATCCTACGTTCACGGATTCATAGAGGGCAAATTCAAGCTGTATGACGTTGCGAGCCTTTATCCCTCCGCCTCAATGCTTCAGCCCTTGCCCAGCAAGGAGACCGAATGGATCGCCATCACCGAGCGGAACATGAAAGAGAAAGCTCTCGAGGGCTATGTATGCGTTAAATTTGAGTTTCCAGAGAGCACTAGGTATCCATGCCTTCCCGTTCACGGTCTCCTGAATGATAGGCTCTATTTCCCGTTGAGCGGAATCTCATACTGCACAATGAGTGAAGTCAGAGAGGCCCTCCGTTTGGGGTGCGGGATCAAGAATATTTATGGATACGGATTCATTGCATCCAAAAGGGAAATCGATCATGACCTGAAGGCTTTCATGAAGGATATGCTGAGACTTAAAGCCCAGAGCCCTAAGGGAAGCCTTGAATACGAAACCCATAAGCTGATTGCGAACGCATTGATTGGCAAGTTAGCCCAGCGAAGACCTGAAGACAACCTCGATTATGCCCAAGAGCTTTTTATAGCTCACGGGGTTCCGCTTGACCGAAAGCCAAAGGGCAGAGAGAAAGTGGGCTCGGCATGGGCTCCTGAATGGGCTTCGCTGATTCTGGGAAAGTCAAGGGCCCTAATGAGCCAATTCATCAATAAAGGAGCCCTGATGACGGTCACGGATTCAGTCTTATTGCCGAGTGATGCGAATATAGAATGTGAAGCCCTCAATGAGCTAAGGCTAGTTGGAAGCGATTTGGTGGCAGAGCCCTATGAAGTTGAATCCTCTCTCCTCGTTAGAACACGGCTTTATGCCTTGATGGATGGGAAGGGCAAAATCGTCAAAGAAGCCCACCACGCGGTTCACCTGAGCCCTGACAAAGTTAAGGAAATCTTCAAGAAAGCCTTGAAGTTGGGCCGTGACCCTGACATTGAGGGCCTCCGAGACCACTTAATAGGGCTCAGAGAGGCATTGCGCACGGGTAAGCCCTTAGGAAGCGCAGAGCCCAAACCTTCAAGAATCTATTTCCGATGGGATTGGAAGCGAAACTTGGCCAATCCAGCGCTCGATATGTTCAGAGAATCCTCTGACTCCGAGCCCATAAAGGATGTTGTGAGCTCCGAGGCTGACACATTCGAGGTTATGAAGCATCAAAGGGCTAAAGCCAAGCGGGGAAGACCGAGAGCCTATTCATTGGAGCTTGAGGATCGGGTGAGGGCCCTGAAACAGCAAGGAAACTCATACAGAGAAATAGCCAAGGCGCTAGGCATATCCCTAGGCAAGGTTCAAAGGATTCTGGATAGAAATCGAGAGGTAAAGTAAGCTTCCAAAATAGGGGAGCCAATTCATAGAGTTTTGGGGAACCTCGAGGGTATCGGGGTATCGCCTTCACAGGGCGCTGGGTCATCCTGAATGGGCTCTGAATTGGGCTCGTTTCAGTAAAAGCGCCACGATTTGCACAGCAGTTTTATCATTACATTTTGGACACCAGAAGTTGCACTTATAATAAAGGTGAGAGGGCTAGGGCATCGTAAGATTTAAGACTTATCCCCAAGGCTCATTTCCATTTGCGTGCTCAAGCCCTCATTCATGGTGAGCAAGAAAGCAGGTGGGCCCTGTATCGGATTTGATGATGGTATTAGTCCACTTGATATATAGCATTATTTTCGATACAGTTAAATAGGGCACCCGCATCCTAGTATCATGGAGATGATTGAAGGTGCCGAAAGATGGGTTCACGGTGATAACGGTATCAATAGCCTTGAAAGATAGGTTAGCCTCAACCGCAATGGAAATGGGCTTTAAGGGAGTTCCAAGATTGCTGGATGCTTTCTTGAACGGTACTAGTAATGGTACTAGTACAGCGAAATGCCCAATTTCGCCTCCTTTGCTGGAACAAAGCCTCGGGCGGGAATTGAACCCGCGACCGCCGCCTTACCAAGGCGGTGCCCCACCAGACTAGGCTACCGAGGCACTGGCTTTATGAAAAGAGCTTAAGCTTAGAATTTAGAGCTTTCGTTTCCTTTTGAGGTCTTTAGGCTTGACCGTGTTTCATATTTGTTGCTGAAATTCTTCTTCTATCAGAAGCCAGCGAACTTACTGGCGGTCTAGGAGTCTAGCAAGTGTTTGGCATAGTCTTAGCTTGGAATTTTGTCAAAGCGTCAGTCTCTATTATTCTTTTTCAGGGTCAACACATGTCCGGCCAAGGTTGCGAAGGTTAGTGGTCGATAGTGCACTTTGTCTTTCATGGTTACCAAGAAGCTCTCGGCGCTGGAGTGATCTAGGAACTGAAACTGTCGGGCCCGTTTTCTGAATTCAATATAGGATGCGTAGTCTTCATGAAGTGAAACCACGACTGCGCCATACCCCAGCCCCATTCCTCGTTCAAACATGAGGATCTCAGAGTTGCCGTTCTTCAGGTGCTCGCGGGTTGTTTCTCTTGCCTTTTCAATCTCTTCAGGTTCGAGTTCCTTTTTGAAAGCGAAAAAGGTCAAGGCCAAGATCTCATAGCCAAGTTGATGGAAATTGGGTATCATGGTGTATTCTGAGACGTAACCTTCCTTTTCGAGTCTTTTCATGAGCCGAACGACGGCAGGCTGCGAGGTTCCAACGGCCTTCGCCAATTCTCTATTGCCTCTGCGAGAATTCTTCATAAGCTCAGAGATCAACTTTAGCTCTAGATTGTTCATGCGTGCTTCCCCCTTCCTTTCCGAACCGAGACGATTACTCAGTCTGCGCGGTAGCCAACGTATGGCTGGATCAGTTGCTATGATAATCTAGTACGCCGAGGTTTTTAAGTTTTACAGTCGGCCGAACATGAGCTAGAAATGACCCAAAAAGCAAAACAACACCGTTATGATTGAATGTTTCCCGCAACGTTACCAAAGTGGCCAAGCTTTTGGTTTCTACGTTTCACGTATGAAGTAGAGGCAAGGTCTGCAAGTCGGTGCTACGTAGCTTTTCCCGAAATAGGCAAGTGTGAAAGATTATTAACAGGTTTCATGGAGTTTATTCTGGCCCGCATATGTCGCGCGGGGGTGTCCGAGTCTGGCCAAAGGAGATAGGCTTAGGACCTATTGCCGTAGGGCTGCATGGGTTCAAACCCCATCCCCCGCACTCCTTGGCTAATCAGAATCCTTGGAACTTAAACACTGAGACCGAGTTTGTCGCTAAGTGCTAGAACGAGCATTGGCCTATACATCATTAGCGTGCGCTGCTATCAGAAAACTCGAACGCGGGAGTCGCTGGCAGCTGCATATTCGTTGGACTTTAAGGGGACTTTGGCCCAGTTTTGGCATGAATCGCCGATTCAGACGTACGATTCATAAGTGTTTTAATGTTCAAAAGTCAAGCTTAGGCTGCGGAGTGGAACCGACTTTGAATGCACAACTCCTTCAAGCCTGCAAAGAACTGATTGACGACGCAAAAATGTGTTGCGCCGACCTTGTTTTTAAGGAAGTATGCCTCGAAATACTATCAAGAGCAAGCCACGTTCTGACAAACACGCAGTTCAAACAGCTAGCTGCCTACGCAACTGAAAGAATGAAAGAAAAGATTCCTTTTGAAGTGCAAGAAGAACTGGCTATGCACAGATAGAGCACGGCACCACAAGCATCAGTCATTAACCATGGTTCCCAGTCACTAATCCTCCGAAGGGCAGCATCCAAAGCCTTCCACTCTGCGCCGGCTATACTTTTCGAATAATGCGAATCCCAGTGCACTCAGTTCTGTGTTTCGTTTTGGTCTGGCTATAGTGCAGTCGATGCAACATCGCCTATTCAGATTCTGAACATTCAGCAACGAAGAATAGCTTTGAAACCCAACCTGTTAATGGTGAAGCCTTGCAGGTCCCTCGCAAAGCCGAGCAGCACGTGCGTCTGAATCCTGAGCAGGGGGAATACTATGATGTTCTGCTGGAGTCTCCTGTCCTTCTGTTGTCAGGTGTGTCCTTCAATGCGTGGTATCAACGCCTGACGCATATTCTCTCAACTGGTGCGATCACGCTTTTCTACGAGATGGGTTACGAACTTGGAAAGGACATTGCAATGGAACTGAGGGCCAGATCCAAGAATCCTGCAGACATGTTCTCAACCGGAATAAACCACTATTTCATCATAGGGATGGGAAGAATCGAAATCAGCATCGCTCAGCTTCTAAGAATGGCAACGCTGAAACAGATGGCTGTCAAGATTAAAGACAACTTTCCGGCCATCGCTTTGGGTCGGACTGGACGCGCAGAGTGTCATATTACTCGCGGTTATCTCGTCGGAGGCGTTGAAGCCTTGACCGGAAAGCAATGGGTCTGCGAGGAACCCATGTGCCTCTGCAAGAACGACCTGTATTGTGAATTCAAGCTTAAGCGTGCGCCCGTCAAAAAGCGGCAAGTCTAACCTAGTTTGTATCCGATTTTTCTCAGGAGAGCCTTCCTTGCCTTGATGTCCTCTTCAGCTTCTATTCCTTTGCTCTTCAGTCCGTCAACCACGCTTGTGATTCCTCTGCCCTGCTCTGTCTCTGCAATGACGACTTCAAGGGGATTTGCCGTAGCAGCGTAGATTGTGCACACTTCTGGCACGTTCTTGATTTTGTCCAAGACGTTTATGGGGTAAGCGTTTTTCATGAAGACTATGAAGCTGTGGCCGCAGCCCATCTCAAAAGCCTTCTCCTTCGCCAGTTTCCTCAATTCTTCATCATTCCCTTCATGTCTTACCAAGCATGGGCCGGAGCTCTCGCAGAAGCCTATTCCGAACTTTATGCTTGGCACCGCGTTCACCAGAGCCTCGTACAAGTCTTCCACAGTCTTGATAAAGTGCGCCATGCCCAAAATGACGTTGCAACCTTCGGGCGTTTCGATTTTCACTTTCTTGAATTCCAACATGGCACCCACAACAGGCTGATTCTGTGAGTCTTGGTTTAAAAATCAAGCGCTGCCTCTGCGTTGGGCTCTTGCAACCTTTAGTGCGAACAGTATCGCGCCGCCGGCGACCATTAATGCTGAAGCGTAGAAGGCATTGATGTAAGCCGCGTGCGGTGGCAACCCGAGGCTCCTAACCTGTATGTCTGCAAGTGGTCCGCCGATCAAGATTCCAGCAGGTCCCCAGCTCAAGGCCATGACGGTGTTGTATCTGCTGAGCAAGCGTCCTCTTCTGTTCTTTGGAATAAGGTCTCCTGCTAAAACAAACCCGACTGTTTGGATAGTCCAGAAGGATACGCCGTTCATTCCATAGATCAGCGCCATCACTGCATAATTCGATGCTACACCGTAAAGCAGTGGAGTCATGATGGCTAAGCCTAATCCTAGGAGCATGACTCTGTTTCTTCCAATCTTGTCTGTGAGTCTTCCAAACCCCAAGCTTGCGATCATCCCGCCGATGGTCCATGAGCTCAGTATGAGGCTCATTTCGTAATCGCTCGCATTCGCCCCAGCTGGGAGCTTTATGAAAAGCAGAATTATCTGGTTGATTGAAGCTGCGCCCAAGACGATTATCACAAGCGAAGCAAGAAGCCATTTGTACGCTTTTTCGTTTTCTTTAGTCGATTTTCCTTCAGTCTCCTTTACTTCACTGGTAACCTCGTACGGTGTGGTACTTCTGCCTTTCACGCGTCGCAACAGGAACAGCATGATTGCTACTCCAACGAACAGCAAGGCTGTTACTATGTAGAAGATAGTGCCATTTCTGAAGCCTTCTCCCTTCTCGTACAGGGACCCAGCAAACAAGATTCCAACCATTCGGCCTAGGGACGCAATGAAGTTCATTGTGCCTATGACCCTGCCGCGTGTCTCAGTAGTCGTAACGTCTGTCAGCAGCGCTGCCCAGCCTACATCTGACATCGACCAGAAGAATTCTAGAATTGACAGGCCAAAGATAATCGCTAGCCCTGCTGTAAAGGTGCTTCCAGCATCGATCAGCGATCTATGGATGAGAAACACGATCATGTAGCTAAAGGCCGCGATTGTCTCGCCCACTATTATCAGTTTAGCCCTCACCTTTACGCGGTCGCATATTCTTCCCCACAGCAGATTCTGGCCCAAGGCTGAGGCCACCATGTCCAAGGTTCCAAGGAAAGCTGTTGAGGTCACTGTCTGCATCAACGTGAACAGATAGTTGATCATGAAACTGTAGAATACTCCTCTCCGAAGAAAGGTCAGAAACTGGAAGACGCTCAGATTCGCAAACACGCTCTTGAAGGACGCCAAACTTGAAGCCTTCGCGCTTTCGTCTTCCATACGGGCAATCACTTTAGGGTTTGGCTATTTGACAGCATTGCTTTTGAATCTGCTGGCGCAACTGGAGAGTCAAGGGTGCTGTTAGATTAGGCTCTTGCCGTTCTTGTAGAAAAGCTTGCCATCAGCGTAGATTTCGCCGTCTTTCTTCATGTCCTTCAGGATATCCCAGTGAACTGCGGACTTGTTTAGGCCTCCTGTGTAGCTGAAAGAGTTGCCGATGGCCATGTGAATTGTTCCTCCGATTTTTTCGTCGAAAAGCATGTTCTTGGTGAATCTTTTTATGGCGTAGTTTGTTCCAATGGCAGCTTCTCCCAGTCGGTCCGCGCCTTGGATTTCGAGGATTTGCTGTAGCAGGTCGTTGCCTTTGGCCGCAGTTGCCTTGACAACCTTGCCCTTCTTGAACGTGAGTGTTACGTCCTCAATTTCCTTCCCGAACATGATTCCTGGGAAGGTGAACCTTATTTCGCCGTTTGTCGAATTTTCGATTGGTGAGGTGAAGACTTCGCCGTCGGGCATGTTCTTGTCTCCGCTGCAGTTCATCCATTTTCTGCCTTTGACGTTGAAGGTCAAGTCGGTGTCTTCGCCTAACACGTGAATTCCGCTTGCTTGATCTAGGAACTTGCAGATTTTCTCCTGTTGCTGGCGGATTTTCTTCCACTCCGCAATCGGGTCCTTCTTGTCGACGAGGCAGCTGCTGTAAACGAAGTTCTCATACTCGGTGAGTGACATGGTTGCTTCTTGCGCCTGACCGCTCACTGGGTAGGGCAGAAGGGTCCATCTGGCTTTTCCCTCGGCTTCACGTTTGTAGAATGTCTCGGACAGTTCTCTGCCTGCGGCTGTACGCGTTTTGATTTTCGCGGAGTCTATGTTTGTCAATCTTTTCGGGTTCGGTTCACAGCGTATTGCTATTCTGACGTCGGCTTGCTCAGCGACAACTCTAGCGAAGGGTGAGACGAATTTCAGCTGGTGCTCCTTCGCGTACCTGTAGTAGGTGTAGTCTAGATCAAGGTCTGCCAGCACCATTGGGTAAGCATCGCTTAGCAGGCATTCCTTGTATATTTCGTGGATCAAGGGATAGGCTGCCACGTTTCCTTGGATGACAACTTTTTCTTTGGGTTTTGCGTTGACGCTGTAGTGAACGCATAGGTTTGCGAGTTTTTCGACTCTGTGGTCGGTCATTTTTTCACCGTTTGAAAGAACGCTAGAAAAACGTGGTTGTGCGTAAAAAGTTTGCTGTGGAAAAGCAATTAGAGAGCTGTGTTAGGGCGTTTTCTTCTTGAAGAAAAGCCAGTTCTTGTCCTCTTTGAATCTTACAAGCATGTAGTCGCCTGCGAGTTTTTGTCCATGCAATGTGAACACGATTGTGTTGTTGCTTCTGCTCTTGAGCGTGTACGTGCCCTTGTCCCATATTTCAACCGTTCCAGCGCCGTATTCGCCTTCAGGTATTGTTCCTTCGAAGGTTATGTAACTGACTGGGTGGTCTTCAACTTCCACGGCTAATCTCTTGATGTTTGGCACTGTAGGCAGTTCTTTTGGGATTGCCCAACTCTTCAGAGCTTCATCCATTTCAAGCCTGAAATCGTAGTGCAAGCGCGTTGCATCATGCTTCTGAACCACGAATCTTCCCGTTGGCGTTGTTGACATGCTTTCTCACTTATGCTAGTTGAAAAAGTGAAGTAAAAGTTTTGGGGAGATTCAGGAATGTCTCCGCACATCCTGATGGCAAGTTTTATAAGAAACGATGCCGTGAAATGGTCTCGTCGTGCAGGAAGCGATTCTTGCGCAGAGCGTAATAGGAGTTGAAAAAGAAAAATGGCAGAGAAAGAGATGCATAAGGCAGTTTGTGCTGATTGTGGAAAGGAATGCGAAGTTCCGTTCAAGCCTGACCCAAGCAGACCCGTGTACTGTCGTGAATGCTGGTCTAAAAAAAGAGATTCAAGACGGAGATTCTAGATTAAGCTAACCGCTTTATTCGGAAATCATCCTTCTATCCTTTTTTCTTATGTTAGCGTGAACCATTTAACATGATCGTTCTCAGTGCTTTTAGGCGTCTCAGGACGGATTAATACCCCTATATATAGGTTGAACCATGGTTTCTAATCTGAAGTTCAATGGCGGTTTGTGGCTTGGTTTGTTGGGGTTTTGTGGAAGGTGTTAAGGTTGTTGGTTTTGGAACGAAACCTAAATATCGTTTGAACGTGAAAGCAATTCAGAACGGCGTACAGGCTGGGCCGGTAGTTCAGTTGGTATGAACGCCTGACTTGCACTCAGGAGGTCTGGGGTTCAAATCCCCACCGGTCCACTTAGAACTAGAAATAGAGCTTGTATTGGGCTTATTTGGGTCAATGGTTTTTGGGTCAATTGGGTCAATACCAGAAGTCTTATTCTGCCTAAGAATGCCTTGCACGTACTGAAAACTCTGCTTATGGTATTCAAACCTGAGCTTTCCACCAACAGAACCTAGGTAATGCTTGACTCGATAGTAATTCTTACTAAGACATATGGAAGAACATCTCAGCTGCTCGTTGTTGATTTCTTTGTTGGTGGAGAAATAATGGCTTACATAGGCTAAGTGTTTTCAGGATCATCCTAGATGATCCATGTTGGTTATAGAGGTTGAAACTGGCTAGGTCCTAGTTAGTATATTCGAAAAGAGAGGGGACATCTGCCAAGAGAATTATCGATGTTGTCTCAGTGTTAGTTTGGCAATCAGGGAAACCTCCACTACTAAGATAATCTGTCTTGAAACCTCCACTACTGACTTGACATAACCAGACTCTTTCAATCAAATCCTTCTTGAAATCAAAGTCTTTGTTCAGAGTTCTGCTTAGTAAATAGAAGAGACCTAGTTTGTAGGTAGCATAGTAACCCAGTGTGCTGTTGAAGGCACTATCATTGAACCCTTTTCCATCCCACATTGCTTTGACTTGCTCATAATAAGCATCTGCTCCAGAATAATTCTGCTTTCTCCATTCATTAAGAGAGGCATAACAGAGCAGATCAGCATATCCAACGAAATTTGCTGGTATGCCTGTTGCTCTCTCGCTCAGGAGAGAAGAACCATAGTAGGAGCTGTTGAGTTCTGGGTTGTTGTCAAACTCACTCAAGAAGTCTATAGCATAGCCTAGCAGAACCTCTGCTTTTGTATCTAAAGGAATACCTGCAGAGCTTATTGTCAGATTATATTCTCTGGCTATTCTCTTGACAGTTTCAGTTATGTTGTCTGCTATTGCCCTATTCCAATTCTGCAAAGCATAGGAAGCTAGGACATTGTCATGGGTAACCCAATACTTGTTGGAACCAGGATATTCATAACAAAGTCCTAGTGTTGAATTGTAGGAATTGACCAGATAGTTGTAGGCTTTCTCTCTTCCAAGTGTCTGGTTAAGATATAATCTTGTTTTGTCTGTCAGAAGGAAATATGCATAACAGCCAATTGCTCCTAAAAGAATCCCGACCAGCAAAGATATGACAACAAAATAGGACTTCATCTTCCTCACAAGACTGGGTTGATTATATAGAATTTAAGTCTGCCCCACTTCTCAGACAGAACTTGCGAATATGTCTATAGAGGATTTCTTCAGAAAACAGAGTTTTTGGAGTATGTCATTGTGCTAGTGGACGTGTGGGTTTATGTCGAGTCTTCTCTCTTTTGGAATATAGATGAAACATGAGAGCAAAAAGAAATAGGAATATGGTTGGGTACATAAGCAAGTATCCCAGTTCTAAGTTGTTTATAGTAAGACCCTTGTTGGCCTTTACGTAGGCTTGTATCATCAAGAATAACATAATCAATGAGGAAATGAGAGGAACAATTCTGATGTTTCTCATTTTCAAGAGAGAGAATGTGCTAGATGTTAGAGTCAGGAGTTGTAAGAAGAATATTGCAACAAGGTTCCAAGAGATGCCTGAATAGCTAGTCCGTGCTGGATCAGCATTGTTGAACCAATAACTGTTTAGAAAAAACTCATCCCCAGCACCTAGAACAGCCTTGTACGACCAATAAGTGACAGAATAATTCCGAATTACAGGACGGTCCCATCCTATAAAGGAAATGTAATTTGCCGAGAATAGAGGGCTCAGAATCGAAATCAAGAATATGCAGATTGCGGAGAGTAGTAGAAAATCAGAGAGAAATCTGGAGAATCTGTACATTGCCACATTCCCCAACTAACAAAGGATAGATTAGGACTATTTAATTCCACGGTTCAGAACAAACAAACCTTAGAGCTTGTTCCACATGAAACATTGTGTTTGTTCATAGAGGATTTCTTCAGAAGACAGATAACTAAACAAAGCAATACCATTCGTTTGTTCTAATGCATAGAATTAAGTATGAACCGATCATGATATCTTGTCAGCAGAAAATCAAAGCAAGTCGATTCGATTGGTGAAGCAATGTTAGTTCAGAAGAAATGGCTTGTCAACTTTTCAATAATCCTGTACTTCATCTTCTTCTCCTTGCCTATGATCTTGGTTTGTGGTTTTCCATGGAGCTATAAATGGTATTATATGTTTGGAATTGAATATTTGGTAGCTCTTTTGGGTGCCTTGATTGTTATTTCTCCTTGGGCTCTATTACTAATGGCTACCATCTGCTACAAGAAGGAATTGAAACTTCAAACGTATGTTGCTACAGCTCTGTTCTTTTGGGCTGCTTTGACAGAATTGTTTGTAGTCCTGTTCTATCTGATATTAGAGCATCCCCCTCTGCTTAGGATATTACCCTAGTTATCTCCTCTCAGTATTGGTTATAGACATTTGAATATTTTTTCTATGGACCCTTTAGAATGTTTGTGAATTTGAGAATAGCCTATAGAGGATTTCTTTAGAAGACAGAGCTATTGGAGTATGTTATTGAGTTAGAGTATATGTGGGTGTATGTGTAATCTATGATTAGGCATAGTCCCTACAAGAAGGTTAAGAAATGGAAATTTCTGTTTTATTTATTCATATCGAGTTAGGTACAGAGGCTTGCTTGCTTCTCTTTTCATTTCTTCTTTAGAAATGGTTCTTAACGAGTTGGCATTCATTGGTTCTGTAGTTTGCTTGTGTCTAACTTTCAATCTTTGCACCCTTTGTTGTTCTGTTGATCCTTAGAATATTTGTTTTAAGAAGTCAAAATTAGTATCCTGAATCTATTGCTCTCAAAATGCTCTATGTAGAACATTGCATTTACTTATAGGATTTCTTTCTGTGAAGCCTTTGGAATGTTTGTGAATTCAGATAGTATTGGAGTGTGTCATTGTGTCTGTGTATGTGTGGGTGTATGATATGAAAAAGGAGAATAACCACTTGTTTTCTAATACTATTATTGAATAGCATGAAGAAAAGAACGAAAAAGAAGAATGCTCCTCCAAGCTCTTACCATACTATGCCTTACTATTTTCCTACAGAGCAGGTTGACAATGTTGGGAAACTGAGACCCAAAAGAAAAAGAAAGTGAGAACCCGTCTCTTCTATATGTTGCTATATTGAGCTGGAATTAAGCCTCTTTTCTATCTGTTGGTAATTCATGATCTAGCCTTTAATACTGATTCGCCTAATTTGTCTTCTGGGTGCCAATAGTGGTTGACATACTGTTGTTGCAGACAGTTTCCTTGGGTGTTGCTTCTGCAAGCATAGTGATAGGACTTGTCTACTACATTCTCCAGATTAGACACCAGACCAGATTAAGGCAGACAGATTTGGTCATGAGACTATATTCAGTTTTTGGCAGTCCAGAATTTGGAGAATCTTGTATAGAAATACTGAACACTGAAATTACAGACACTGACTACCTGGCAAAGTCTCCAAATGATGCTTCTAACAAGATCAAGATTTCTGTGAGAACTCAGGCAGCTTTCTATGAAGGTGTAGGAGTCCTCCTGCACAGAAAACTAATAGACACAGATCTAGTTGATGACCTTTTCAGTTCACCAATCATACAAGCATGGGAGAAGCTGGAGCCTATAATCAAGACCACCAGAGAACGAAGGAAACGTCCTCAGATATGGGAATGGTTCGAATATCTCTACTATGAAATGAAGAAGAGAGAGCAACAACTAGCAAAGACTTAGGTGAAAACTTCCCTTTTCTTGTGAAATCTTAGACATCTTAACGAAACAAAGGAAAAAAAGAGAGTTAGATTGTTTGCTCTAGTTCTGCTAGTGCTTTGAATATTCTGTCTCTGAGTTCCTTGAATGATGGACTTTGGCAATCTTTAGATAATCTGTAATAGTTGTTCCTGAAGTGGTTGTAATGCTTTGATTGTTTTCTGTTGTGTGTCCAGCAGTAAAGGTTTGTAGTAGAATTTCATGAACACACTCTGTCCTATTCGTCCTTGAAGCAGATCGATTAGTTCCTGAGGGAGGTAGTTTCTAAGCTTGGTTGCGTAAAGCTTTCTCAGTTGCTTGGTCTGGTTGTTGTATCCAAGTCTTCCAATCTTTGTATCCAGGGCAGAATACTTGATTCTTGGTTTTGTCTCCAGCATAAGCCTCAGCAGTTCTGGGGTAATGAATGAAATGTATGAATTTTTCGAGTGTCTAAGGAACAAGTCTGGAAATCTGAAGTGTTGAAGCATCATCAGGTCTTTGTCAAGATACAAGTCTAACTTATCTTTCTCTGAAAGCTCTGTGATAAGTTTGCATGACATTGCTGCCTCTGTCGGTCTTAAGCCAGTTAAAGCATTAAACACCAAGATTGCAGAATATTCCTTTGGCAGTTTTCGGATTACCTCTTTAAGCCATTTCTCTGTCTCTTCTATGTTGCTGTTCAAGATGCTGAGAAAAGTTTCCAGACTGTTTCTGTTTTCCCACTTCAAACCATAGTTTCTGATTATCTGTTTCCACTGCTCATAGACTCCTAGATACTTGGATAGATTGCTGAGCGAACTCATTGCCATTCTTCTGACATCTTTGCTCAATACAAGTAGCTGTGAGGCCAGGCCTGGTTTTTCCAGAATAAGGGAGAATCTCTTAGCATATCTAAGAATCTCTTTTGCATGCTTCTCTCTGTGTGTTTTAAGCAGATAATTGCCAAAGTTTTCCCAAATCTCCTCAGAAAGAGACTTGCACTCAGGAGGTCTGGGGTTCAAATCCCCACCGGTCCACTCTTGACCATTGTTTTCAGCCTCATTTTTGACGTGCACATCTTTAATAGTCCTGACTATCTACCTAGGTTTAAGGTCCGATTGATAGGCGTAGAAACTGGCCTGAAGTTGAATCTGTTGTTCAGGCTGCGGGCCTATGACAGAGTTGCGTTACATGAGCAGCGATCTAACCACGGTCAAGGAAAGGGGTTCCCATGGAAAGCTTTTGCTTCCATCATTGGTCATGTCCAATTTTGCCGCGGGCGCACTTTCAGTTTTAATAGGGCTTCTTCTAATCGACATAGGAGACACATTCAATGCTTCCGTTGGCATCATGGGACAGGCGAATACCGCTTATTCCGCCGTTGCCGTCGTGTTCGCCTTGATAATGAGTTTTCTAAGTGCTCGGTTCAGGCACAAGTCGCTACTCCTCATAGGTCTTCTTTTCAATAGTGCCTCAGCTGTAGGTTGCTTGTTGGCATCAGATTTCAACACAATGCTCGTATCCTATTCTCTTGGCGGGTTAGGCTGGGCCATGGTTTCGCCCATGACTTCCACACTGATTGGAGAGCATTTCGCTTTAGAAAAGAGGGCAAGCGCAATTGGATGGCTGATTGCAGGCGGCTCCCTTGTATATGTTGTTGGGGCTCCAATAATCGCTCTGATTGCGGCTCAGGGAGGGTGGCGTTTACCTCTCTTGGAATTCGTCATACCGGTTTCGCTTGCAAGTTTCTTGTTGGCTCTTGTCAGTCTGCCATCATCTTCACATAGTCACCCGTGTACTGCCAGAAAAGAGACTTATCTGCAGAGTTACAAGATGATCTTATTAAATAGGTCCGCAGCTGCCTGCTTGGTTGGCGATGTCCTTCGTTCTGCTGCGTTTGTGGCTGTCCTTCTCTACGCAGCTTCTTTTGTCAGGCAGCGTTTTCTGGCGTCACTGAACTTTGCATCCGTCGTAATCTTAGGGGGAGCCCTATGCTATACCTTGGGCAGCTTAGCTTCAGGCCGACTTGTGAATAGGATCGGGAGGAAGCCTTCAGCAGTCTTGACTGCCGTATTGGCAGGTGCATTCACGATGGTCTTCATGCGTATGCCGAACCTCTGGCTTTCTCTTGCCCTGATTTTCGCGGCCAGCTGGTTCTTCGGTATGCTGACATCAGCGGCAAACTGCCTGACTCTTGAGCAGGTTCCGAAATTCCGAGGCACCATGATGTCAATGGACTCTGCCTCCGTGAATCTGGGTTCTGCTCTTGGAGCAGCAGTGGGAGGGCTGGCGCTTATTCGGTTTGGCTATGAAGGTTTAGGAAGCATTCTTGGGGTGCTGAGCATAGCAGCAGCCTTTGTTTTCTACTTCCTGGCAACCGATCCAACCCGACAGAAAAACTAGCAATTCGAGACCACGTGAATCATCTTTGTTTGGAACTATCCACTCGTTTTCGCAGAGCTTAATTACACCACATTCAACTATCCCTTAAGGATTGGCCTCAATGCCCCAGTTACTGTGCAGAATAGGACTACATAAATGGAGAAACTATGGAGACCATGTGCTCATTTCGTTTAAAGAGCCGGGCATCGTCCTTGGAACGAAAAGAGAAGAACGGAAACACGTTTACTGTGAGAGAGAATGTGTCCGTTGCGGCATCAAAGAGAAAAGGAAATTCACCGACAACATCGACGGGACTCTGGCGCCGATCGGATGGGTGAGAATAGTCGAAGCAGACGAAGACAAAACGAAACCCGCTCAGTAGTGTCATGAACAGATTGTACACGTCGGGAAACAGAAGCGTGTCTTGATCATTCTTTCAATTTCGTCAGCGCCATCAACGCTAGGAAAGGTATGGCAATGGCGGAAACTATCAGTGCGTAGCTTGGTGATTGAGTGTAGAGGTATCCGCCCAGATAAGGCGCTGCAAAGGCGGCTAAAAGGCTCAGGCTCTGAGGAATGGACATCCACACTCCCAGTTTGGTTTCAGGCGAAATTGTGCCGACGTAAGCGCTGACGAGGTTGCCTGAGACGGCTGAACCACCATAGAGAAATGCCACAAGCATTAAGGCAGCCGGTTCTCTGAACATAAGCAGAGGTACTATTGACAACGGGTACAGGATCAAGCATAAGCTTATGGCGCCTGATTTTCGCCACCTGTCTCCCAACCGTCCTGTGAAAATGCCTATGAATGCTATTCCTGCATAGGCTATCGAGCCGAACATTCCCACATAGAACTCGCTCAGATTGACCTGTTCAGCTAGGAAAGTTGCCACGTAGGGTCGTGCAATGCTCATGGAGAAGGTTGCGCTTGTCAGGAAACCCGACCATAGAAGCATTTTCCGCCATAGTCGTTTTTCATCATATGAGGGCAGCGGTTGCTGTGGCTTGTCAGCTTTGTTTCTCTTGGGATATTGACTGTGGATGAGGAGAAAAATGCCTGTGGCCACGGCAGAAACCACCGTAGAGAGCTGAAGAACTCCCCGCATGCTAATGAAAGTTGCCAGGTATGCGCCTACTGTCGGAGCGAAGATGTAACCGAAGGAGTAAGTGGCTACGACAAACGAGATTACAGAAGCCAACTTTCTCTTGTCAGTGACAGACGTTAGAACATAGGTCATGAAGGCTGGGACACCGATCATGGACGCTCCCCAACAGACTGTTCCAGGAATCAACTGTGTCCAATTCTCTGCGAAAGAATAGATCAGTGGCGCAAAAACCCACGGAGTCCAAGCTAGGACTAAGATCTTCTTGCGGTCAAACCTGTCAGCTAAGAAACCGCCTGGAATAGGTGCTAAAGCTGAGACAAGATAAAGCACGGAGAAGACAAGGCCCAGCTGCACGTAGTCTGCGTTCAATGATCTGATGTAGAGTGGAAAGACCCAGAAGTAAAGGCCTTCGCCGAACGCACCTACAACGTTGGAGAGGCAAAGTAGCCAGATGTCTCGGGTAAAAGCTTCGAAGGGAACACCGTACGACAGGATGTGCTTGAGACTTGTCATCCTAGACACTTGGCAACTCCTCTCACCAGCAGGTCTATCATAGAAAAACAGGGGAAGCCTTTATTCTTTTGCAGACATGCAAGACCGCCTTCATTCAAATTCCTTGTAGGTATTCATCGCATTCTCAAACGCTTCGAGAGCATCGGTCAGACTTGGCCCGTTTGGGTTTATGTTGCCGAGGCTTAGCCTTGTCCTGTCTGACGTGGAGAGCCTGTAACCATTTTTGAAAAGGAAGAATGCTCCAGGCACGGCGGCCACACTGTGGCGCGGAATGGAATGTTCGTTCGTCCACTTGTATGTGTCTCTTAGTGGCAATCTGGTCCAATATGTTACGCCAAGCCTGTTGGGGAAATACTCTAAACTCTTTTCGTTCAGCCACTCTTCAGTCAGCTTCCTCAGAAAAGTCCATTTCTGCTTGTGAGTCTCAAGGCTCTGTCTGCCCTTTGCCAGCAGTTCGGATGCAATAAGCTGAACGATGTTTGGGCTATTGCCCACAGTATTCAATACATCAGTGTAGAGTCCGTCAACAAGTTCTCCGTAGGCTAGGGCTATGCCGAGTTTCAATCCTCCGAGACCGTATGCCTTTGTGAAGCTTGTCGTGACTATGGCAAGTTCATGGCCGACGGAGAAGGCGGTGGGCACAGTGCCTCTGTCGAATTCGGCGTATATCTCATCGCAAAAAACGTAAAAGCCACATTCGCTTGCCACTGTCATCACTTCCTTCAGTTCGTTTGCATCGGATATTGCGCCGCTCGGCGCGTGAGGATTTGTCAACACGAACAACGCGGTTTTTTCCGAGACAACTCTTCTCAGAGCATCTGCATCTAGACCATAGTCTTCTTTCTCCTTTCTTTCCAACCTTTTAACATGTGGAAAATACTCCTGCACCAGCCGCAACAGCGGCTCATACGTTGGGTACTCGACTATGGCTTCGTTTTTCTTCTTGTTTCCCTCGGCAAGATGTCTGATTATCCGCGCATTTTGGCCTGAGGCGCCTTCGCTTGAAATGAAAACATTCTCAGCCTGTACGTTGTATCTTTGAGCCAAGAGTCTAGCTGTTTCAGGGTTGCCGTGGGCGTAGTTGATGCTTAAGTCGGTTTCGCCCAGGTTTATGTTGTATTTGAAGTCGGCTATGCCGCTTGAACGGAGGTCATGTCTTATTTTTGGGACGTGAATGTACCAGTCTAGGTATGATGACGGGTGCCTCATTCGCGACGCCTATACACTGTAGATTCTGCTTAATGCTTATCCTTTTCCGTTTTGGACAGCGGTGTTTGAATATGTTTTTATCTGGTAAATTGAATGATTGTGTGCATGTGAAAATGCCATGAAGATTATTGAAACGAAAGAGGGTTCTGTTCTTGAAGTTTGTGTGAAGCCGAGCTCAAAGGAGTTCAAGATTGTAGTTGAAGGAGACGAGATTATTGTTTTCTGTCGGGAAGAGCCCGTTAAAGGAAAGGTTAACAAGGAGTTGTTAAACGAGTTTTCTAGGCTTTTTCACAAGAAGGTGGAGCTTGTTCCTGGTTTCACTTCAAGGCAGAAGAAAGTGCTGATAAGAGGCGTCGGAAGAAGTGCCGTGGCACCTATACTATTACGCAGATGATTTCCTTCACTAGCTCTGAAGTTTGAACCGCAGTATTGCGGCTATTCCTCCGAATGAGTTCTTGAGCATTTGTCCCTCTTCTGTTTCGCCGGAAATTATCTCCACATCCGTGTTCGTGTACTCAGCCAACTGAGCAAAATTGTCTATCAGATCCTGAGTTTCAGCTACTCCCAACGCCGGCGCCTTGCATTTCGGGCAGGGCTTTCCAGAGAGGCTCTGCTCAAAGCTTATCAGCATCTGGCTTTTAATCGTCTGCTGTTCCTGATAACCGCAAGCGCTGCATTTCAGCGTGACTCGTGCTACGTCCAGCGTGTCAGAAAGCAGCAAGGTTCTGACAGCGCCGGCCTCCAGCGCTCTTCTAACATCCTCTTCTCCGTACGTTACCATCCCAGTGTCGTGCCCAATCTCGTAGAGAAACTGCTGCATTATCTTCCTCTCTTCGATGTAACGTATCTTCCGCATTATCTCGGGAGCTTTGTCAACAACCTCCTTCACACCCTGCTCTTCCACGTAAGCCGTGTCAATGACGTCTATGATCTTGTCCTTTAACATGTAGTTCAGGTAGTCGCCTTTATCGAAATCATATTTCGTCGGTCCTGGGCCGCCAAGGATTAGGCCTTTGAAATTCTCAATCGGCAGAAACGCCTCATTTGCATGCTGGCCTATACGAGTAAAATACTCTTGAAGCCTCATCTCCCTCAGCCTTTCATATCTTCTTGCCGATTGTCCGCCCGCTCGGGTCTTTCCAGGCACTCCAGAAGTCATCTCTCTGACTATTTCGAGTCTTCTTCCCTGAAGAGTGGCAAGCGTGGCGCCGGAAGTGTCCACGAGAAGAATACCGTAGGTTTCCTTTTCTCTCAGCATCTCCTGCAAATGCTCTGTATGAAACCGCGCGTCGCACCTGTAAAGATATATGTGAATCGGCTCAGGCGGCACAATCACGTACGTTTCGATTCTTTCGCTTCCAGCACCGTTCTGTGGGATTGCACCGCAGAATATTACAAGACCCTTCTCAGGAGGCTCCTTGAAAAGCTTCAGACGCTGCTGAACCTTCACAATCGCCTCCATAACGTTCTTCCGCGTGGTCGTGGACTTTATGTTCGACGCCGTGCCGTACTCGTCTCGAAGCATGTTTATGACATCGCTTATCTGCTTTCCAGGCGGAACATAAAGAGAAACAAGCTCGGTTCCCCGCCCTTCCTTGCCAGCCAGCGTCATCAGTGTCTTTTTCAGCCTGAACAGTTCCAACGAAGTCTTCTTACTGGCGCTCAACTGCTTTCACTCAAAGGTTTCTTTAGTCATAAGCTACTTGACAATGCATCAGATAAAAGTTATCACAGCAGGTCCGTTCTCTCTGGCAGTCTAGACAACGCTGCAAAGCTAAAATACTGAAAACGATACACGAGTCAAACAATAGGATAGTATAGGGCGCCAAAAAGACTGGCGAAACAAAAGCGATTTTGGAGACGAGTGTTAAGGCGCATCTAGGATTTCTTTTAGGTAAGCCTTGTATGGTCCCAACTTTCCGCCGTAGTTGCCTGCGGAGATTCTGACAACGCCTGACACAGTTGTGGCTGTCCTTATGCCTGCGCTCATAGCCTTCTTGACAGCTTCCAGTGTCAGACCATTAACCACAACTTCGTAAACGCAACCGACGCCTTCAGGCACCTGCGAGTCCGGCACAAGCGTTCTCAATCCTGGACAAAAAGGATGATTCGTCGACGCTTTCAGCTTGTACTTCAGCGAGCCAGCCTTCGATCCTGAACGGCAAATCCCGCCTGGGAAGGGCATAATGACATGGCTTGCCTTGGTTTTTATGGCGCTTATTGCTTCTTCTGCTGCCCTAAGCCCTGATGCCTTGTCTTTCGCTAGGATAAGGAAGTTTCCGCCTGCGATGGCTTCTGAGGCGCCGAAAGTGTTTTCCACGATGAAGTCGCCCTCCATCACAGGAATCTTCCATACCTTCCTGTTTCCAACCAAGCTTTTTCTTTGGAATCCATCACCAAATAGGCGCAGGCTCCTGCCAACTTTCAGTCGTCTTTTGGC
>JALHSY010000150.1 GCA_022865455.1 Candidatus Bathyarchaeota archaeon | reverse complement strand
TATCGCCGCTGCAAACTGATGTAGGAACCACTTAAGGGAAACAGTTATGGAGAAAAGAAACTGGTGGCGAAGAAGCCTAAATGGTCGCCTCCGCTCGCTTAGAGCAAAGTCCCCTTGTGCCACGACGCCAAGACAGAGAATGGAGGCGAAGACAAAGCCCTCAGAAGGAGCATGCGAACCGATGACTGTCGTTGACTTGGTAGAGAGAAGGAGGATAGCCAAGGAACTAGCTTGGAAGTCAAAATGGAACACGAGAAGGGCAAAACTCAATGCGTGTTCAAAAAAACACAGGTAACCATTTCACGGGTCAACACAGCCATCATAGTTTGGATGATGAGAAAACATGAAGCCGGTCAACCCACAGCCGCGGTTTAAAGCTAGTCTCAAAGGCCTAAACCATACCCTTCACTTATACACATCAAAGGTTGACAAATACTCGATTCAAAGAGCCTTCTTAGCCTTTATTAGAAAAGATGAAAAGGCAGTATATGTAACCACTGACGACCCTGAATCCTTTATTCAAGAGTTCAACTCCATGAACGTTGAATTAAAAATTATCAAACCAGAAGAAATCAAAGACCTTGAAAACGAAAAGAACTGTAAACTACGGGTCATCATAGACGCTGGATCAATACCTAATCAAGAACATGCTGAAACTGAAGAAAGGGAACATTACGTAAATGAACTTAGCAAAAGGCACTCCATAAACTGCTTGTGCACTTACGATGTTACTAAACTCAACCCAGAAATAATCAAGCAACTGGCAACTCACCACAACCACCTTCAACTCACAACCAGCGACCTAACAATAATAGCTGGAGACCTCATTGACAAATCCAAGTTGTCAGACAAATCCATCGAAAAAATGGTGAAAGACAATCTAGAGACCATAATCCTTGCTCTTCTCCAAAAGAAATCCATGTGCGGAACCGAAATAATAGGAATCATACATCTGAAATTCAACGTACTACTCAGCCCAGGAACCATCTATCCTCTGCTTCAGTCATTGAAAAATAAAGGATTATTAACCATTGAGAAAAATGGCAAGGCAAAGGTATATGTCCCCGCCAAAAACGCTGAACCGAAAATAAGAAGCATAATTGATGAACACATTCAAGCTCGCAAACTTTTGGATCAATACTTACAGCAAGAACTGATCATTAAGGAGGTCACTTGAATTGACAAAGGAAAAATACGTAGAGCTTAGGAAAAAGAGGTTGAAAGAGCGAGAAGAACGGTTCAGGAGAGAAAGGGAAAGGATTAGGAAGCTGAAGGAAAAAGAGCAGATACTCAGGCTGAAAAAATGGAGCGAGTTGGTGGCGCGTAGAAGAGAAATTGAAAAGCGACTGTTAGAGAAAGCAAGGTTAGAGAAGGAAAGACAGGAGAAAGCAAAGGACGCATTATGTGGCGTGAAAAAAACAGTGGAAGAGATCGAGAGAAAAGCACCCATATACGTTCCTGAAACAATGAAGAAAATAAATGAGATGCTGATGGAAGCAGACAAAAGCTTTGAGTCAACAGACTACGAGAAAACAGTCAAACTCTCACATGAAATCACGGAACTTTTGGAGAAGGCACGCTTAGAGGCTTTGAAAAAAGCTGAGGGAAAGGAGAAGAGAAAGAAGGAAGAGGGAAAATATTTTTATTGTGTGACACCGTGTAACGACGAAAAAAGCTTTGGACAAATAGGAATAGACGATGAGGGGGTCTACACTATTCCATATAGAGACATCGCAGCCGTAGTTAGCGATTCCCCCATGATGGATTATGAAATGACCGAGGACAGCATAAGGAGGCATGAAGCAGTTTTAAGGCAGGTAATGGAGAACCATACGGTTGTACCGGTAGAATTTGGCACCACGATAAAAAACGAAAAAATATTGGGGCGCCTACTGACAAAGGCTTATGAGCCCACGAGAGAATGTCTAAGGCTGGTGGACAACATGGTTGAACTAGGAGTGAAAGTAATTATAAACGGAGACATCGTGTTTGCTGACCCAGAAAAAAGAAAGGAATACGCTTCAGACATTTTAAGGTCGCTAAGCACCATTGCAAAGCAAGCAGTCGCAGGCGACTTATTCAGCGACAGGCTCATTTTAAACACGTCATTTTTGGTCAACAAAAAAGACATCGAAGTATTTTCAACCGAAGTGGCTAGACTTCAAGAAAAGTACCCCATGTTAAAACTTCTGTATAGTGGGCCTTGGCCACCCCACAATTTTGTTTACATAAAAATCGGGACTGAAGGCATAGAAATCAGCAAAAGGTGAACAAATGCCCTTTTTAATAGATGACCTTTTGCTTCGAACGCTTGGCATATCTATACCGCCATTTGACATGCTTTGGCTGATTGAAACAATCACAGATTATGTTGAGAACGTAAGACAAGAGGAGAGCCGGCAAAAAATCAACAGAAAAATAAAGGAGAACAGATTGCTCTACGAGCTAGGTGAAATAACGAAAGAGGAATATGAGAGAAGAAGCAGGGAACTAAACCAGCGATTAAAAATAAGCAAACTAAAAAATAATACAAACCTTAACAAGAGAATCAGCTTATTAGGATAGAAAGCAAGTCTCCGTTCTTACGAATTTAGGCCAAATCGCCCTTAATATTACTCAAGTCGTCCTTTATGCGACCATTATCAATTTTCGAAACAATTTTCGTATCAGTTTTTTGAATATTACTTATAGCATGCGCTATTCGATACACCAAAACTAGAGAGGCGAGGTTATCGTTGTCGGGGCGACAAAGGGTGCGGGAACCTGCAACATAACAATTGGTCAACGTCAACGCGAAAGGAGGCATTTAGACGTCGATATTGAGCCCTGAAAAAGAAAGCTCTTCTGGAGGCTTAGCGGATGCCATAGACAAGATTCTAGACAAAGGATTAGTGATTAACGCTGACATCGCCGTTTCTGTTGGCGGTGTTGAACTACTCGGAATCAAGATTAGAGCCGCCTTGGCTTCTTTCGAGACAGCAGCAAGATACGGGTTAGAATTCCCGTCTGGAACAAACTTGGAAACGGGTGCTTGGAAAGAAGCCATGAAGGACAAGGAAGAGTGCCCACAATGCGGTAAGCTGGT
>JALHSY010000149.1 GCA_022865455.1 Candidatus Bathyarchaeota archaeon | reverse complement strand
TTGATCACGTAACGAACATCATCAAGCGAAATACTTGCCAAACAGCTCTGGCCCCAAACAAGACTCCGAGAAGGCGGAATTTAAGAAATTTTCACGCTGAAAAAACAGGAAAGAACGGGGGTATTAGAAAAAGGAGGTTTTGGAGAAGGGTTTTATGCTGTTGGCGGTGTTGTTGGTGGTGGTTTGCGCTTGTTCATGAACATTACGGTGATGACGGCTATGACAAGTATGATTATGACGACGCTTGTGCCTAGAAGCTCCATTGTCAGCACGTCAACTTTCTTCGTCAAATCGCTGGCGGTGCTTGTCAAATTCGCATTCTGGTCCTGCAAGTTGCTTATCGCTGCGTTCAAGTCCAAGAGCTTCTGGTAAAGCGGGTCGTCCGCGAGCGGCTTGTTTACAGTTACAGTTGCAGTGACTTCTGGCGACCACGCCCCTGAATTGTCCTGCACGCTGAAGCATATGGTGTGGGTTCCGTTTGAGAGTGTTGTTATGTCGAATGTGGCTGCAGCGCTTATGGTTCCGCTTATTGAGGATCTCCAGTTGTAGCCTATAATGTAACCATCAGGGTCGGTGCCATGCCCAACAAACATTATCGATTCATTGATAGTCACCGGGTTAGGCGTGACAGAGTCAATGTAAGCAGAGGGCGTCTGATTCGGCATCTTTATCTTCGCTTCTTCAACGACACTCAAGTACGTACCGTTACATCCGCCGATTGCATAGATACTGTCTCCGATAGAAACCGCTCCGAGCTCTTTGCGCGGCGTGGGCATACTCGCATCAAAACCCCAAGAGTTTGTTAGGATGCTATACACCATTACTGTTCCAAAGAATGGTGGATTGTTGTTTGCGTATTCTTTTCCGCCGCCTACGACGTAAATGCTGTCATCCGCCCCCAACACGGCTCCAAACTCGTTCATTCCCTCAATCATCGACGGTCGGGTGGACCAAGTCGCGGAACCCGGGTAGTAAGCTTCAACAGCATCGAGGGCGACCGTAGCAGGCCAAGTCTGTCCGCCTAACGCATATAGGAAGCCGTCTCTGTCCTTGACGGCGCCCAGTTGGGTCCGGGGAGCGGGCAGTGGTATACCCGACGTCCATGCGTCTGTCGCGGTGTTGTATATCTGGACTCTGTCGGTGTCTCCTGCTGTCTCTGTTCCGCCTATCACGCAGATCTTTCCGTTGTCATCAGTGACAGCTGCTGCGAACAAAACTGGATACGGAATACTCGACTTGCTTGTCCACGCGTCTGAAGTCGTGTTGTATGCTTGAACTGCGGCTGAATAGGTTGCTCCGTCGTAGCCGCTCAGGACATAGATTAAACCGTCAGGTCCTTTAGTGGCGGCAGCACAACGCACGGCTGTCAACATTTCTGCTTTTGTCTGCCATGTGTTGGTTGACGGGTCGTAGACTTCTGTTGTGTTAAGTATTCTTGTCGCGTTGTATCCGCCCATCGCGTAGATTTTTCCGTCATCGCCTACGACTGTGGCTGCTTGTGCTCGTGGAGTCGGCATCGAAGCCTTGGTTGTCCATGCAAGTTTGTACTCAGCTGCCTTAGTGCTAGGCGCATAAGTAGTGATGAATACTATGGATATCAAGAGTGAAGCAACTAGTAAGAACTTCATTTTTCCCATTTTCTTCATTCTCCTACATCAAGTAAGCAATAGGATATCTGACAGTCCATTTATAAGACTTTTCAACACCTCTCGAGCCGTTTAGACCCGCAAACACCAAGCTCTAGCCTAAAAAACCGAAGATTTCGCTCGATTTCCTGTCCATTATAGTTGGCTCATACTCAGAAGTGCAAAAGTTCGTTTTCATTTCCGCCTCATGGGGCAGCAGTTATTTCTATGTTTTTGTATTTTTGGCTTTCTGCCAATCTCGCGTCTCAACGTGTTTGATTTTCGGTCGTGAGTTTCCTTGCTTTCCTCGCATAGAGGACGGCAAGCGTAGCGAGTATCACAAGTATGGGCAGAATCGCGACTGGCGTAAATTCCGGAACCACGACATCCACGTAGAAAGTGTGCAAGACATCTGCAACCAAGTTTACGGCTAGGTTGAGCGATTCTC
>JALHSY010000148.1 GCA_022865455.1 Candidatus Bathyarchaeota archaeon | reverse complement strand
GCTGTCCACGCCATGCACGACCCAACAGAAGGCGGTGTGGCAGGTGGAATACATGAGATGGCAGATGCATCACACTTGGGTTTCAGGGTTCATAAGAAGAAGATTCCTGTACGGCCTGAAACGACTGAAATATGCAACTTCTTCGAAATAGACCCTCTGCAACTTACTGCTTCAGGAAGCCTGCTGATCGCTGTTGAAAGAGACTTTGCTGACAGGGTTGTGGGAATCTTGAGTAAAGAAGGAATTACCGCAGAAGTCATAGGAGAGTTTTTGCCTTCAGTGGAAGAACGAATCATAATCCAGGAAGATGGCAGTTCAGAAAATCTTGTCAGACCCGTATCCGACCATCTTTGGTCAGCCCTTGAAAAGATCCGTTAGCTCAATTCCGGAACTTGGTTATCATAGTCTGGCTTTGATGTCGCGGGACAAGCCTTGATGCAAAACAATGGCTGAGAAGATAGCGTAAGCCAACAGTAGCTGAGGGTAACGAACGGCAAACTTCAAATCACTAACTATGAGGGAGATGCTTCCTCGCAAGGTCCAAACGGTTTCCGGTCTGTAATGAATGCAGTACGGCTCATAAACTGCAACTACCTCATACCCTTTCTTTCGGATCCATGACTTGATATAGGCATCCTCATAAGTGTGCAAATGAGGAGGTATGCTGATTTCCTCAATGGCTTTGCGGCGCACAAGCAGGTCATGGGTTCCCCCTCTTTCTTGAAAGATTTTCATGTTGACTCTTTCAAACAACCCTAAGATTCTCATCTCCTTTATGGCAGACCAGATTTCCATTCCCCAGATTGCGCCCACATCTTTTTTCATCAATTCCTTCGCTTTCTCGAACCATCCGTCAGACAGAATGACGTCGCTGTCAACGAACATGAACCAGTCAGTCCCCACTCTGCTGATTGCCTTTTGTCTCGCTCTCCCCCGTGTTCCTCCATCCTGAATCAAAACGACGTTTCCGTATTTTTTCTGGAATTGCTCCAATATTTTCAGAGTCGAGTCGACTGAGTAGCCGTCAACAACAACGAGATTGTTAACAGGTATGTTTTTGTAAACAGAAGCAAGGCATTCTTTCAGCATCCTCTCACTGTTTTTCGTAAGCATGACAACGTCGACTTTCTCGTCTGCCAACCGTCTTTCACCGTTTCTCCAGTATCTTTCTTGCTAAGGATTCTGGTACGCCTGCTTTCTTCACGTAAGACGTCCCTTCCCGCCTCTTGACTTAGCTTCTTGCAGAAGCCACATTAACGCAAAAATGCCGGCGTAGATGAGGCGTTCCCTTACTAACTTCATATTTTTCAGTTCAGACATAGTGTCGGCCCTGTTTTCTCTTGACAAAAGGTTACCCATTGTCTTGTAGTGCCTGCAGTAGGATTCGTAGCTGACTATCACCCTGTATTTTTTTGAGGTGATCCATTCTTTTATGTACGCGTCTTCCAAGGTATGCAGTTCAGCTGGAATTCTTATGTCTTTAACGGCATCGTAGCGTATGAGTATGTCGTGGGTTCCTCCTCTGATATTGAAAACTCTGGTTTCCATCCACTGCAAGACCTTAATCATGAACTTGCTTTCTATGTCTCCAGGTATGTCGACTCCCCATATTGCACCGACATCTTTCCGAACGTGCCTGCTTGCTTTCTTGAACCAGTCTTCGCACAAGATAACGTCGCTGTCCACAAACATGAACCAGTCTGTTTCAACCTCTTGTATGCCTCTTTGCCTAGCCTCCCCTCTTGAGCCCTTATCAGTTATGATTTTGACGTTTCCGTATTGCTTGCTGAATTCGTCAAGTATTGCCGTTGTCCTATCCGTTGAGAAAGCATCGACGACGACTAACCGGTTAACTGGCACGTTCCTATAAATGGATTCAAGGCATTTGCTGAGCAGATGCTCGCTGTTTTTCGTGAGCATAATAACGTCTACTTTTCTGATCATGTGTGGTCTCTGCTATTTCTTGATTAGTATCCTTAGGTCTAAACCGAAATAAGGTATTTTCAGGGATTTAAAAAACAATACTTTGTCTTGTGTTTTCAGGCTTGCATCTAGAACTGGTTCAATTTTGAAGAATCGACAGTTCAGGTTTTGCTCTATGATTTCTTTCCATTCCTCTTTGGCCATGACATTGATGTGCGTCTGATCATAGTCTCTGATGGTCATCTTGACCGGTTTTTCAACTAACCTGTTGGGTGTCGTGCAGATCATTGTGTTCCGACACGCACCAAACATGTTTCCCAAAGCTGCCACTGGATTGACCAGATGTTCCAGAACCCCAAAGCATGTTAACAAGTCAAAGGCGTTCTTCTTGAATGGTAAACCACTCTGCACATCACAGATGCTGTACTCTGCTGGGTGGGTTTTCTTGGCTTTTCTTACAGCGTGTTCTGATATGTCAACTCCATAAGCCTTGTAGGCGAGCGATTTCAAAATGTCAACAGCGTATCCGTAGGCGCAGCCTACATCAAGCGCAGTCTTCCCATGGCCACTGAGAAGGCTTTCGCTGGAAACACTTGATCCCCATTTGAGCACATCCGCAATATGCCTCCTTATCAGCGGTTCTTTCGTCGAATATTTCAGATCCCTGAAGTACTTCTGCTCGAACGCCAACGGTTGCCGCCCTCTATGCATCTCTCATGTTTACGCTTCGATTCCTTAAATTGTTTCTAATACTATCCGACTGGCAAACAACATCACCGCTGGACAAGCATCCTCCAAGACGTTCTAAAACGACCGGGTCTTTCAAAGAACATGGATTCTGCCTTGTGCGTAAGGACTTGCCTTTCTGTTATATTCTTATATATTCCTTTGATTTTATCAGATAACTGCTACATGCGACATGCGGTGTATAATGATTGGGTTTGACATTGGAAAAAGCCACCAGCATAGTGATTCGCTCTCTTACGCCTAACAAGCCATACCATGTTCAATGGTTGCTTACCAGGAAATGCAATTACCGATGCAGAGGATGCGACGTCTGGCGGGAGCCAGACAAAAGGGAATTGTCAACTGAAGAAATAAAGAAAGGGTTAGGCATTCTCCGAAAGCTCGGCGTGATAGAAGTCGTTTTGTCAGGTGGCAATCCACTTCTGAGAGACGACATTGGGGAGATCATAGAGTATGCCTCACGTTTCTTTGTGACGACCATTTACGACAATGGCAGCATGGCGGCTAAGAAGATTGACGCCTTGCGTCACGCTGACTTCGTGGCAATCTCCATAGACAGTCTGGATCCGCGGAAGAATGACTACCTGCGGGGTGTTAAGAACGCGTGGCGTAGCGCGGTGGAGACCGTTGAGAAACTTCATGAAGAGGGCATTTCTGTCACCGTGTCGCCCACGATTTCTCAGTTCAATCTGCATGAGATTCTGGATTTCACAAATCACTTTCTGAACAAGGGCATTCCAGTTTGGTACTGCCTATATTCTTACGATTCTTCAAGCGATGAAAGTCAACTTTTCAAAATAGGCAAGAAAGATGATGAATACGCAATAGTTGACAAGGAAGCAATGGCAGACCTGTGCGATTCTATTGTTTCGCTGAAAAAGAAGAACAGCAATATTCTTATGACAACCAAGATACTGAAAGCCTTAAAGGAGTTTTACCTCACAGGCAAGAGAAGCTGGAAATGTCGCGCTCTCCAAAACTTCTTCGCCATAGACCACCTTGGAAGAGTTGCAGGATGCCACGTCCATGAGCCAGTAGCGTCCATCTTTGACTTGGCTGAAGCTTGGAGCAGCACTCGGTTTGATGCCCTCCGCAAGAGCTACAGGCAATGCACTCAATGCAATTATCTCTGCTACATTTTCTATTCACTTCATGGAAATGTCGTCGGCAACTTCCAGATAGCCCAAGACAAATGGAGAAACGCAAAGTTGCTACTGAAGAAAAACGGTCTCATGACTCCAAGTTTGGCAAAACCGCGATGATGTCAGCCAGTTTCTTAGCGAGATTCCGATCAATTTCGGCGCCATCTTCCATTTTAGTTAAGGTCTTCATACGTTCCTGAGATCCGGTCACTACAGAGGCGTCCATAATTAATCTAGGCCCCGCATCTCTAGGTTTTTTCAGTTCTAGAAGTGCGGGCAAAAACATGATGAAGATGAAGGTTGAGACTCCAAAGATCAACATCATAAGCGTTGCTGGGTTCAGATCTGGAATCATCCGCAATCTTTTCAGTATTCTGTCTTGATTCATATAAAAACATTTTCAAAAGTAGAGGTCAACATCAGTATAGCATATAGCACCTACTTCGTCTTAGACATCGATTCAATGTCTTCCAAGTCGCATTCAGCAAGTATGAGGGACAAGTCTTTAGAATGGTGGTTTTCGTCTATGCTTTGACTCTCAAGTTGGAATATTTCCATGACGGTGATGATGTTATGATATCATTGATTTTTAAGCTTTACCCACACGCAAGACTCAAGCCACAAGAAAGACCTAGATGTAATTGAAGTTCATGAGAATGCTAACCTTCTTCTTAACATCCAAGCTCCCGATGGGGCCACTGGGATTTGAACCCACCCTCAATGGCGAAATCTCCCGCACAACCCCCTCTTTTTCTGTTTTCAAGCCGATACTACGAGCATCCCAGAGGCCCTTTTCATACCGAGACCATCCCTGGGGCCGCATGAAATAAAAAGTAGGGGGGTATCGTTTTTGTGAGAGCTTTCAGCTCACAAACGTAACATTTTGGGACTTTACCCGGGTGAAGCTGATGTCTTGCAAGGAGTGTTCTGTAGAGGAGTACATTGCAACTTGGCTTAGAAGTAGTAGGCCTTGAAAATTTTTCAAATCCTACTACTAGTTACTTGCAAGAAGAAGAAGTGGGTTGATTTTTTTTCACTCTCTTCTTCTACTCGTTACAATCAAGTTTTCAGCCCTAGCCCCCATGGTCGTTGAGACTAGTATCGCATAACAAAAAAAGAATCCTTTTTTTTGATGTTTATACAATTTGTTGATACTTACGGTAGCAGGACCGCTCTGCGGTGTGAGAGTGATGACGATACAGCCTTTCTCTGCAGCTACGCTCACGCCAAAATCCTGATTGAGGAACGGCTTAATCAATCCGTGATATCTTCTGGGAATGTGCAGAGAGACACGTTCATACTCGTACACGCGCTTGCTGTTCAGATACCTCTCTCTCGCAAGTCTCATCTGCAATCTGACCAGATATTCCACACTCCTGTGTAATGGATGCCAAGTGCAAGAGAGCCTCCGCTGTGCTCTCGGTATCTACCTCGTGCAAAGCCGTTAAAAGCGCTCTGATGACACGACATCTGTCAACCGTATAGAGTGTAGAGTAAAAGTGAGGCCGGGGATCGGGTTTGACCCGGAGCCGAATGACGATGCCTCCACAGACTCCCGCAACACCACTTTTTTCTATTTTCCGAAAGATTCAGGGCCTAGCGCGCTGCCTTGTCCCTAAAATGGCCAAAAACGGTATTTATTCCTTTTTGAGGGGGTTGGGTAATGGGGAAACCCTGCTCCCTGCGGATCTCCCGGGGCTCCCGTGACTTGCCATCCGTCAACACGGTCAGGGTTCGCCTGTCAAACAAGCCCGTACTGGGCGCGAACAGTCAAAAGAAGAATAAAAACCATTTAAAACCAATTTCGGGACAAGCCAGCGCGCCAAGTTTTTTGCTTATGGAGGGGAAATGCCTAAGAGCGAGGGAAAAGAAGCTTGTGCGACATGAGAAAGAAGCAAGCTGCGTTTATGGCGATAGTCGGCGGCATTACTGTACTAGGCATAAAACTCTTGGCATATTTCATCTCGAATTCTGTCGCCTTGCTCTCTGACGCCATGGAGTCTGTCGTCAACATAGCGGCTTCAGGGTTAATGTTCTTCTCGATACATATCTCAGAGAAACCCACTGACGACAGCCACAACTATGGTCACCAGAAGATCGAGGAGATATCGAGCATGCTGGAGGGTCTCTTCATAATCGCAGCAGCGCTCCTCATTGTCTATGCTGCCGCAGGACGCTTCTTTGAATACGCTGAACTGTTTGAACTAAATCTCGCCATAGGGATATCAATGCTGGCCACAGCCCTAAATGCAGGCCTTTCATGGTTCCTGGCACGTACAGCCAGAGAAAGTGGGTCTGCGGCGCTTGAGGGAGACGCAAAGCATCTGCTGTCTGACGTGATCTCATCTGCTGGAGTATGGGTTGGCCTCTTTGTTGTTCAGTTAACGGGGTGGAGCTCTATGGATTCTATTCTCGCCTTTGCAGTCGCAGCCTTGATTGCCCGAATGGGGATTGGTTTGGTCATCAAGTCTTCACATCACCTCATGGACCGGTCATGTAAGGAAGAAGAAAAGAAGATGAGGGAAATATTACTCCGTCACAGATTCCACTTTATAGATTTCCACGATTTGAAAACCCGTCGACACGGCAATCAAGTTTTCGCCGACCTACATCTGTCGGTTGACGGTTCTCTCAGCGTCAAAGATGCCCATGATCTCACCGATCATCTAGAAGAGGAATTGAAAGAGGAGTTGCCAAACATGACCTTGACAATTCACATTGAGCCAAAGAGATGAAGCAATACAAAAGCTTACTTCGTGAACGGAGTATCAGCGAATCGTGCATGCGCACGCAAGGTACGCCTTGGATGCCAGTGTGTGCGCGCGCCGATTCTCCTATCAAATGAGGTTTAGTTCTTTTCAGAGCGCATACTCTTTTATTGAAGATTAATGATGGAGAAAGTTGACTTATAACAGTGAGTGGTTGGTAGATTCTTTGCCTGGTCAGGAAGTTGGAGCGGAGGATGCTGGGCGACGCAGAGTCCAGTTTAATTTTCCTATCCTGACCGTTAGGACGCAGCTGTTCACTGGAGCTTTTGACAAGCTAGGGGCTCTTCGAGCTTCACGTTTGGTTTCCTGGGCGGCTCTTGTTATTGTGCCAGTTGTAGTTGGCATTGGGCTTTATCTGATTTGTAATAGTCTGTTTGCGTTGTTATGGAATCCGGCTGCTGGCGATGCAGCTCGTGAATTAGGCCCTGGAGCATATCTTTTGTTGCCAGGGATTAATCCTGTTCTTCCTTTATTGTATGGGTGGTTCGCTATAATTTGCGCGATTGCAGTTCACGAAGGTGCACACGGGGTTGTTGCGAGAAATCTTGGATTGAAAGTCAGGTCGAGCGGTCTGCTTTTCTTTCTGTTTATTCCTATTGGCGCTTTTGTGGATGTTGATGAGGAGCAACTTAAGAAGGCAAAATCTAAGGTTTCTTCGAGGATAATGGCTGCTGGAGTTGGCGGAAATATCGCTGTAGCGGCAGTGTGCCTTATTGGTGTTCTTGTCATTGTTGGCGGGTTGGCTCCAGTCATCGATGGCGTATATGTCTATGATGTCGTGCAGGGGATGCCTGCTGAAGTTGCAGGGTTGTTGCCGAAAGATGTTCTTGTTTCCGTGGATAATGTGAGGATCAACAGCACCATGGATTTGAGGGCATTATTGGAGAACAAAACGTTAGGAGACATAGTACAGGTGACAGCGGTTAGGGGCGAAATGTGGCAGGATCAGTTTTCAACCTTTGTGAATTTAACTGTATATGAGAATCGCACTGTCATGGGGGCGAGTTTGGGTGACTTGATGATTGAGGAGCGGTTAAGAAATTATCAGGCCTTAACCCCTGACAGGTTGCCTATGCACTTGGTTCCGCCAGCTTTAGCTTCGGGGCTTGTGCCTTTTTCCGATTCCTTAGCCTCTTTCTATTGGCATTGGTTGGGGACGCAATGGCATGTTTTGGCGAACGTGCTCTTCTGGCTGTGGTTTGTTAACGTTAATGTTGCAGTGTTCAATGCTTTGCCAATTTATCCTCTTGATGGAGGACGAATGTTCAACATTGCTTTGAAGAGTGTGATGGGGAGAAGAGGGCGCGAGAAGCTGATTTCTCGAATGACTATTGCGGTGACGGCCACTTTGATCTGTGTTCTATTGATGATAGTTCTAATCCCTTTTATTACATGATGAACACTCGCGCAGC
>JALHSY010000147.1 GCA_022865455.1 Candidatus Bathyarchaeota archaeon | reverse complement strand
TACATCGCCAAGTCAGCCGTGCCCTTCCTGCGGGTGTGAGCAGGCGTGAAAATCTGAGCGTGCCCAACGATTTTGTCACCGTGCAAGGCTACAATAGGAATCAGATTCTGCAGATTACTCAGCCACCACTTCTCAATCCTGTCCTTAGTGTAAGGAGGCATCCCCCAACGCACGGCCTCGGCGGAAAGCGACTCATACATTTGAAAAGCTTCTCTTTGTCTTCCATCCCGAATTCCCTTATGAGGACAAGCCTTCCGTCTTTCAGCGTGGCCGTATACAAAAGCATCGCCCAAAGTACATGAAAAACCGCTAAGATGGAACTTCTTTCATCCTACTTGCTTCTGATAATTTTCATTCTGCCCATTATCTTCCAGTATTCAATCTCAACGCCCGCAACAAGCTTCGCCTTCAACTCCTCATCCTGCGGGTAAGGAGCTTCCGAATACTCGTAGGTCTCCAAGTCCATAATCTGAATGCCAGTGGGATTAACGGCAAAAACCTGGCCCATCCTCTTGTCAATAATCGGCACCTCAGCATTCAAAGCAACCGGCTTCACAAATTGTCTCTTCATATTGTCAAAGACGCCGATGGCCACAATCCTAGCCTTTGCCGAACCGTGCTTCCCAGGTTTCGACTTGGTTATGTCAACTATGTGACAGGGTTCACCGTCAATAATCATGTATCCGCCGACACGCAAGCTTCCAACATCAACTGGTTTGCTCACAGCTTCACCAACCTACAGCGGTTTCTATTCACAGCAATCTTGAACAACACTCATATATAGATTTAGATGCTCAGAAAACTGAAACCTTACTGAACCAGTCCTGTGGCGCACACGCTCTCTCGGTGAAGGCGGCGCCTTTTTCGACATCTTTATAGATTAACGCGCTGCTAATAGCTGAACGGTGAAAACGTTGCTCAAAAGTGTTGGTCTAGTCGCCCGTTATGACAAGAAGGCAGCCTTGGAACTTGCCGAAGAACTAGGCAAACACATGCAGGCAAGAGGGCTTGAAGTATTTGCCGAAGACACGTTGAAGGGCAAGCTGAACGCTGAGGCAAAGTTTGTTCAGCTGAAGCGAATGAAGACCGACTTCGTAATCACAATCGGCGGAGACGGCACCATCCTGAGAACGTGCATTTCGCTCGGGAAACCTGAACCACCTATACTTACCATAAACATGGGCGTCCGAGGTTTTCTGACTGAAGTGGAACCAAAGGAAGCCTTGGCCGCAGTGGACAGGTGCCTCAAAGGCGATTTCAAAATCCAGAAGTGCATGAAGCTCACGGCAACCGCAGACAGCATAAAGCTGCCAGATGCCCTGAACGACGTTGTTATCTTCCCCGATGATCCCGCAAAACTTCTCTACACCCGAATCCTGAAAGACAAAGTCCCAATCCTAAACTGCGAAGCAGACGGACTAATGATATCCACACAAACTGGCTCCACGGGATATTCGCTCTCAGCAGGCGGCCCAGTACTAGACCCGAGCATAGACGCTTTTGTGCTGACACCAATATGCCCCCTGAGTCCTATTCGCCCCATTGTTTTTCCAGCAGACTCAAAGATTACAATCGAGGCTGAACGACCGAGAAGAATGCTCATACTGATTGATGGCCGCCACAAGCAACTTATACGCTCCAAACTTCCTAGTCTGACGGTTACACGTTCAAAGTACGAGACATCTTTCATAAGGTTCAGAGCGAATTTCTATCAACGCTTGGGAAGCAGGCTTCTTTTCAAGGGAACTGGATGACAGAACCTGCTGATAAAACAAGGAAAAGAGTCATTGTATTAGATACTTCTGCATTCGTGGCAGGGTTTGACCCTTTTTCAATAAGCGAAGAAGAATACGCGACTCCAATGGTCAAAGAGGAGATATCAGAAAACTCGATGTCCTGGATCAGATTCAAAACAGCAATCGACAGCGGAAAGCTCAAAATGAAATCGCCCGACAGATCCTTTTTGGAACAGGTTAAAGCATCGGCAACCACGGTGGGGGATGCTTTCTTCTTGTCAGACGCAGACCTTCAAGTTCTGGCATTGGCCCTAGAGCTCAAGACGCAGGGTTGTTCTCCTCTGATTGTCACAGACGACTATTCGATACAGAACGTTGCAAACCAAATGGCAATAGAATTCACGTCCTTGGCCACATTCGGCATCCGCTTCCGCCTTTCGTGGATAAGGTACTGCCCCGCATGCCACAAAAAATTCCCAGCAAACTACAAGTCAAAAACGTGCGACATATGCGGTACGGAGCTGAAAAGAAAGCCGCTGCGAAAGAATCAACTGGACCAGCAGGGATCCCCAAAGGTATAAGACAATTAACAGACAGAGCAATTATGTTTGACGTGAAAAAAGTGGGCGTGAACGAAAAACAGATCAGAGAAGTCGTCAAGAAATGGTTCATAGAAACTGCCCGCCACGAATGGAGACGGTTGGACAGGACCCGTACCACCAAATCGAGTTCATCATCACCATGCATTTTCTGGAGAAGCATCTGTCGAAGAAGGGCCTAATCTTGGATGTGGGCGGAGGCCCAGGCAGATAGACCATCGAACTTGCCAAGCGCGGCTACGACATTGTCCTGTTGGACCTCGTGCCAGAAATGTTGAAAACCGCAAAAAGAGAAATCAAGAAAGCAAAAGTTCAGACGCGTGTCAAACAGCTCCTAGAAGGCTCCATTGACGACCTGTCCATGTTCGGCGACGAGACATTCGACGCAGTATTGTGTTTAGGAGGACCGTTGAACCACTTACTGAATATTAAGCAGAGGGTAAAAGCAGCCTCCGAACTTGTGCGAGTCGCAAAGAAAGACGCACCGATTTTTGTCTCAGTAATCAGCCGCATCGGACTGCCAAAAACCATACTTGTGGGATTTCCGCATGAAATGAAGTATGCAGAAACCCACCTGGAAACAGGCGACTATGTTCCAGGCTTGAACGGAGAAGGCTTCACCGCTGCACACTGGTTTCTGCCTGAAGAACTAAGGGAGCTTTTCGAAACCCAAGGTGTTGAAGCGCTGGAGATGGCTGGGCTGGAAGGACTATCTTCCCATCATGAAAAGGAAACGAATAGGCTATACAAGGATCAGGAGAAATGGAAAATGTGGATTGATGTGCTCTTGAAGACATGCACGCATCCGTCAGTTGTTGGAGGTGCCGAGCATTTCTTGCTTGTGGGAAGAAAACAGGGCTAGACCTCATCGCTTTCACGCTTGCTGAAGTAGATTATGTCGCGATGTTCAACATAGCCGCATCTCTTGAAAAACTCCTTTGACGTATCATTGTATTCTTCGATTAGTGCGCAGAAGATTTTGATGTCGCGTTTTCGGAGAGTTTTTTCAGCTTCGACAATTAGGTTCTTTGCGACGCCGCGATGTCGGTAGCCAGGGTCAACGGCCAAGCGGTTTAGCCATCCTTTCCGAAGGTCACAGCTTACAACCACTAGCCCAACGAGTTGGTCATCTTCGAAGGCTCCGAGAAAGAAGCCTGGGTTTGCTTTCATTTCAGCTGCTACTGCTTCTCTGCTGTCGCGCCCGCTTGGTCTAAAGGGCAGTCTAGCCTTTGACCAGAGCTTGGTCATCTTTTCATAGTTGTCTATTGTCAGCTTTCTGATTTCCATGCGGACGCACGGCGAAGCCTAAGCTTCTTTTTCAACTTCTTTCACAGTGTCCTCGATTATGTCTAAAGCTGAATCCACGAGTTCTCGAGTGATTACAAGTGGCGGCGCGATTCTGATTGTCGAGGTTCCGCATGTAATGACCGCAACTCCGCGCTTCCAAGACCGAATCATGATTTCCTTGACCTTCTCAGGCGCGGGTTTCTTGCTCTTCTTGTCCTCGACGATTTCGAGACCAATCATCAGGCCTTTGCCTCTCACGTCTCCAACGATTTCGCTTCGCGCTTTCAGCTCTTCAAGCCTCTTCATTATGTAAGCACCCTGCTTAGTCGCGTTTTCGAGAAGCTTCTCCTCCTTTATGGTATCTATGACCGCTAGTGCAGCCGCACATGACAACGGGTTGCCGCCGAACGTGCTGGCATGTGACCCGCCAACCCAGTCCATGACTTTTGCTTTGGCAATCACTGCGCCCAATGGCATTCCAGACGCCAGTCCCTTAGCGCTGCATATGATGTCCGGTTCAACATCCCAGTGTTCAATGGCAAACCATTTTCCTGTTCTCCCCATGCCAGTTTGCACCTCGTCGTCTATGAACAGTAAACCGTATTTGTCGGCAAGCTTCTTAAGCCGCTTCGGATATTCCGGCGGTGGAACGACATATCCACCTTCGCCTTGTATAGGCTCATAGAGGATTGCGGCGGTGTCTTCAGGAGGCACATACTTTTGCAGGACGTACTCATCTATGAAATCCACGCACCAGTAGTGGCATTCAGGATAGGTCAGTTTGAACGGACAGCGGTAGCAGTATGGGTAGGGCACATGGGTTACGCCTGGCATTAGTGGGAAGAAATATCGCCGCTGTGTGGGTTTGCTGGCGGTGAAAGATAGGGCTCCGATTGTGCGGCCATGGAAAGCGCTTATGAAAGCGATGAACAACTGTCTTCGGCTGTGCCATTTTGCAAGTTTGACTGCTGCCTCTATTGCTTCAGCGCCGCTGTTCCCGAAATAGACCTTCTTGTTGAAGTCCCCAGGCGTGATTTCCGCAAGCTTCCCTGCTAAATCGATGACCCCATCATAGTAGAAGTCTGTGTTTGAGTAATGCAGGAAACGGTCGCATTGCTTCTTTATGGCTGCAACCACCTTGGGATGGCTGTGACCAACGTTCAGGCACACCAAACCAGAATTGAAGTCGATGAACTCGTTTCC
>JALHSY010000146.1 GCA_022865455.1 Candidatus Bathyarchaeota archaeon | reverse complement strand
CATCATCGTATGAATCAGCGCCTACAAAAGTCGCGTTCTGATTTCGCGCAACCAAGGCCTTGTCCGCCCAGAGAACTGCTGTAGGTGGGCTGTTGCTGTAGTCAATTGGAGCTGACAGAAAGAAAATGAAATCGATATTCACGCCGTTGCCGCCCACTGGATTGCCTTTTCCATGCGGGTTCAATGACTCATGGTACGGTCCACTTCTTTCTCCCCAATAGTTGTGCGTCGCGTTTACGGCGGCGTCGAGCGAAGCGTCCATAGCCAGAGTATTGTCGTATATGTCGTTGAAGCTGGCTGTGTGGGACATTCCTTTTTCATAGTAGAATCCAATGTCGTTGTTTTGGATGTAGTTGCGGCTGATGTGAGTTGACGTTTCAGTTGATGCGCAGAACCCTTGGTGATTCGCTGAGAGAGTGTTGTTGGTGATGGCTGTGCTGCCATAATCATCTGCTCCAAGCAGTATCCCGGTCTGTGTGTTGGATGATATGTTGTTCTGGTCTATGCTCAGGGTCGTTAAGGAATCCCCGAGGAGGGTTATTCCGTCACCGTTTGACATTATGCTATTATTGCGCACAGTGACCTGATTAGTGCCCGAGACGAGGATGCCGCTCATGGCGTTGTTTGCGATTTCGCTGTTTTCAACAACAACATTCCCATTTACTATGACGATTCCATTCTGAGAGTTCCAGTTTACCTTGCTGTTTCGGATGTTTAAGGAGCCGCTTGCCACCGTAGTTCCGTTCATTCCATATTCTATGATGCAGTGCGTCAAGGAGGATGCCTGCGCGCTGATGAACACTATCGCTTCCCAGTCTCCTGCTGCCGGGTCCTGCTTGTTTGATGTGAACTTTATCATTTTGTCGTCGGTGCCGTCTGCTAGGAGTCTTCCGTCAATGAATAGGGAGAATTCTCCGCCGAACCTTACTTCCACGCTGGGCTCTATGGTCAATGTTGCATTCGGGTAGACCACAAGATCTCCGGACAACACGAACGGGCTGTCAACAAGCGTCCAAGTGGTGTTCTGAGTTATTGCACCTTCAACATAGGTTGCCTTCACTACGGGAAATAACGTTCTGTTGCCGAGACTGGCAATGACAAAGACCACGGTAAGCAAAATAACGAACGGTTCTAATTTCTTCTTCATGAACATGCATCCATTCTTGCTGCTAGCGCGCATTATCCCTCTGCCAAATGCTAGCTTAAGCATTATGAATCCAAAATAAAGCTTCAGAATCCTAACAGCCTATCCGAGCTTTTAGCAGTAAATGGGCAAGAGATTTAACAGAGTAGAAGAACAACCTAAGACGCGACACGGAGGAAACGATCTGAAAAACTTCACAGCATTCGCCTTGCAAGGCTTTCCACTAGTAAAGTCAGGAGATAACGTAGCCAAAACAATCGTCGAAACAGCAGGAAAGGACGGCTTGAGCCTCGAAGACGGAGACATACTGGTCATCGCGCAGAAAATCTTTTCGAAAGCCGAAGAGAGGGTTGTGAAGCTGAAAGAAATCGTTCCTTCAAAGGAAGCTTGCGAGATTGCAGAGACAACCAAGAAGAGTCCGAAATTTGTCGAATTGGTTCTGAAAGAAACAAATGATGTGCTAAAGGCTTCTAGAGATGTGTTGCTGGTGAGAGACAAGAGAGGGTTGACTTGTATAAACGCTGGCATAGACAAGTCTAACGTGGAAGGCAGAGGCAACTTTGCACTGTTGCCCGAAGACCCTGACAGTTCTGCGCAGAGGTGCCGTGCCGAAATCAAGAAGCTGACAGGCAAGAACGTTGCCGTGGTCATGTGTGACACTTATAGCCGCCCCTTCAGACGAGGACAAGTGAACTTCGCAATAGGCTTGGCTGGAATCGATCCTTTCAAGGATTATCGAGGAAAGAAAGACCTTTTCGGCCAAATCCTGAAAGTGAAAAACATTGCCGTGGTGGACGAAATCGCTGCCGCGGCGGAACTTCTCATGGGACAAGGAAAAGAGGCCATGCCTGTCGTCATTCTCAGAGGCCTGAACGACATTGTAGGTTTCTGCGAAAAATGCAGCACAACTGACCTGAGCATCTCGAGCGAGGAGGACCTTTTCAAAGACACACTATAGCCCTAGTCTCTGCAAGAAAGGATTATACCTTTTTTCTTCCCCAATCGTCGTCACTGGTCCATGTCCGGGGTAGGCGACGAAATCATTCGGCAGGTCTGCCAGCTTTTTCAGTGAGCGCATCATATCATCTTCAGAGCTTTCTGGAAAATCTGTTCTTCCAATGGAGCCTGCAAACAGAGTGTCACCTGTGAAAACCTCTTTGTCTCCTACAAGTGATATTCCTCCAGCGCTGTGGCCTGGAGTGTGAATCACTTTCAGCGTTGTGTT
>JALHSY010000145.1 GCA_022865455.1 Candidatus Bathyarchaeota archaeon | reverse complement strand
GGCATGTTAAACAGAAGAACTCCAGTACTGTAATTGCCTAGGAAAAATGTGTCATTCACGTAAACAGCGTAGTTAAGCGCAAGAGATTCGAAATTGACCACGCCAAACCTGCTCGCATATCGAATCGTTTGTGTGCGCCCAATCGTCCAAGCCACATCATCCATTTGGAGTCCGACTGTCTGCATGAACTGCTTCATGGCGCTGAACTCGTTTTCTGCCATTCGTGAACTTAGGAAATTGTTCGCAAAAACAATCGTGACAAGAAGCAAAACCACGACGGCGCTTGTTAGTATGACTGAGGAAATCGCTGGGCTGAGCGCTTTCCTGTCTCTTCTGAATCCGCGGAGCCGAGCTTCATTCCTCGTCATTTTCCCTCCAACTAAAACTTTATGAACATGGGCACCAGTTTCGCTGCCAGAACCGCGACTATTACTAGAATTGCGCCGTGCTTGAAGCCTGCTGCTATGGATTCCTCGCTGATCTTGCCTGCAACGATGCCGATGAGGTAACTGTGGAAAATGCATGAGGTTGTGAAGGTGATTATCATGGGGCTCATGTCTTTCGCCACTCCAGTGCCGCCAACGTTAAGAGTTCCAGCTGTGAAACCAATCATCATCGAGGTAGTTGCAACAAGCAGGATTGCAGCAAAATACGGCATCATTACGTACGGCCGAACCGCCATCTTCTTTTCCTTCTCGACTTCATTGGTAAGGTTGTTAAACCTTGCCAGAGACTCAATCATCGCGATTGTGCCGCCGCCAACGTCTATTGTCTCAACGAGCAGGTACATGACGATCTGGGTCATCCAGCTTTTCGTCCTCTTGACGAAGTCCATTATAACCTTCTTCACCGGGACACCCCATGAAATCTCAGAGCTTATCTTGCGAAGTTCCCTACTGAAATCGCCGTAGTCGCGGTGCGCGAGACTTTCAATGCATTTTTCTGGGGATAAGCCGGTTTTTCTGACCTCTGTCAAATCTCTCAGGAAGCTGTTTATGCCCTGTTCAATACTGTTTCGTTTCTTCGAGAGCTTAGCGTACACTATTGCAGCAGGTGCGGTTGCAACGAAGAGGGCTGCAGCAATGGCTATAGGCAAGTCAACCATTGATCTGAGCCCACTGAAAAATGGGATGCTTATGTATCCCATGAAGTCGGTCAGCAGCAGGAACAGTACTATGGCTACCACGCTGCAGACTCCAAACACCTTGTATGGCCGCATGTCAACCACCGGCGTCTTCGGTTGCATGCTGTGCGCCAAGTAAATGAACACCATCGAAAGCATCGGCGTAAACACGTACGTGTAAAGGATTATGCCAGAGTACATTGAGACGCCGACGCTGTAGATAGCATCAACGCTGAACAGGATGTAGAAGCAAAGAGACATCAAGACCATGACAATTATGAAAGTTTCCAGCAGCATTCCGAGTCGTTCAGCCGCTGCTTTCACGCGCATGGCTCTTGTCTTGAAAATGTCTTCCGCCTTTCTCTCGAGGAAGTGTCCGATGTCTCCGCCGATGATTACTGTAGAGGCGTATCCCGATAAGAAGTCCCTGTAAATGTCTAGGGGGTTCTTCTTTGCCGCTCGTTCAATGGCCGTCAATGGATCTATTCCGAAAATCTCCACGTCTTTTATGATTTCCCTTGCCTCGCTTTTCATTGCAGGCATCATCTCGACTTTTGAAAGCCGCTTGAAACTCATGTAGGGTGCAATGCCGCCTGAAGCCATGACGCTGATGTAGGCAGACGCAAAGGGCATCTCCCTTTCAAGATTGCTTGCCCTTTCGCCGGCTCTAGATATGGGTATTAACATAAACCCTACCATTACATAGAATGGTAGCGGTATCAAGAAGATGATTGGGATAAAACCGTAAAGGTACAAGATCACGATTGAGATCACTGAAGCCGGAAGCGTCAGCGCCGCAGTGAGGAACATCAATGAAACGTAGGTTTCGGGGTAGATCTTAATTTTCGCTCTTTCAAGATAGTCTTTGAATCCGAAAACGTGTTTCAGGAAGGTTGGAGCTGCTCTTCCGAAGAGGCGGAATGACCACGCCTCAAGGGTTTCTAGAAGCTGCAACAGCTTTCACCTCTTCTCCTGCGAGAACCTTCTCATAAATCTGCTTAGGTCTAGCATAGTACTCTGCGACTATCGCAGCCACATCCTTGTAGCTTCTTATGTTGCGTTCTCGCATCCAGTGCAACACATCCTTGCGCCTACCAATCTCTTCCACCAATTCCTTCTTGCTCTGACCTATCCTTTCAGAAACTGAAGACAACATCACGCTCTTGTCGAACGCTGACAAATGCTCGTCCTTGGTGGGATGCCACTTGAACGTGTTCCTGTAGTCGTCATAGTCGGCGATTTCATTCACGTCCATGACTCGCCTGTAGGCCTTTTTCTCGTTGCCCTTTATGAGGTGGACCCTTTGAATTGACAATATGATGTTCATCAACGGAACGTAAGCAGGCGCGATCTCCATTGGTTTCGATGTCAGACGCTTAATCGCAGAGTCTAGGTTCTCGGCGTGCATGGTGCACATGCCACCGTGACCTGTGGCTAGTGCTTGGAAGAGCACGTAGGCTTCTTGGCCTCTTACCTCGCCCACGATCAATATGTCGGGACGATGCCTCATGGACGTTTTAACAAGGTCGAACAGTGCCACTTCGCCGACGTTGCTTCCGCCTAAGCCGTAGCTCTGTCTGGCGATAAGTGAAACCCAGTTTTCATGAGACAGGTTAAGCTCGGCGGTTTCTTCAATGGTGATTATCTTGCTTCCAGGCTTGATTAAGCAGGCTAGCGCGTTTAAGGCGGTGGTTTTTCCCGCAGCCGTTCCACCCAGAACCATTATTGACGATCTGTTTTCAAGGCCCATCCAGAAATAGGCTGCCATTTCCTCTGAAAACGTGCCTATGTTTATCAAGTCTATTATCGAGTAGGGGTCTTCTCTGAATTTCCTGATGGTGAAGGCAGTTCCGAACGGGGTGACCTCACGCCTGTAGCAGACGGCAAGTCTGTGTTTACCTGGCAATGAAGCGTCCACGATTGGAAAGGCTGAACTCACGTGTTTTCCAGCCATGTGCACCAGTTTGACTACCATGTTGTCAAGTTCTTCGTCATTTCCGAACTCGATGTTAGTTTCAATGCTTTCGTAGGCTCGGTGCCAAACGTAGACTGATCTCTGGACTCCGTCGCAGGAAATGTCTTCGATATTCGGGTCCCGCATTAATGGGTCGATCTGTCCGAAACCTACGAGGTCTCTTTCAGCGTGGTAAAGTATCTTGTACCATGAAACGTCAGGCAGCCAACCTAGGCTGATGCGGTACTTGTCAACAATCTTCTTGGCTTCTTCCGCGAAAAATCTCCTCGGGTCAGCAATCTCCTCTTTCGGCGACTCTATTTCAGCGAGCAATATGTCCAGAATCCTGCGGTAAACGCTTCTCTCAAGCGGGTCAAGCTGTAGTTCATCCAGAACGTACTTGTATTCCCCCGTCCTCGGGCTTTGCACAATGGCAACATGTGCAAAAGGCTCATAGAGCGGATATTTCTCGATAATCTTGAATCCTCTGGGCACAGGTCTTTGCGGTGATGACGGGATGGCTACTTGCTGACGCTTTCCCAAGCTAATTTTCACCCTGACCTTCTTGAGCTTAGCCAGGGTTCCTCTCAGCCGCAACTGTGTCATTGTACTTCTCCTGTACTCTTAATATTGATGTGTCCACTCTATTAAATATTACGTCTCACGACACATTACTCCCGCCTACTCTTCCTCCTCAGCTGAAACAGTGATAATCTTCAACTTGATCAGAACAACAACTATGACCACAACCACAATTGGGATGACGATCAAGAGAATAGTCCACCAAGGCCACCCGCCCTCGGCCTGAGGAGGCGCTTCCGGCATAATGTTCATGGTTGTTTGGCTTCCTGCGCTTATGAACCCGTTCTTTGTGGCGTTTGCTGTTATGGCTGCAGATAGTTGCGTTGTCGTTATTGGGGCGTTGAAGATAAACGTGCATGAGCCGTTTACATCTGTAATTGCCGTCGTGCCGGAAAAGTTGCCATTATCAACTGACATCGTGACTTGGGCATCGGCAACACGGGTCGAGTTGCAGGTAACAAGAACTGTTACTACGGCTGATTCTCTTGACCTCACAGAGGGTGAAGCAGAACTGACTTCAACGCTAAGCACTCCAGGAGTGACCGTTATGTTCAGTGCGCCGTCTCCATCTGCATACATCGCCTTTGAAGCGTGCGCCGTGATG
>JALHSY010000144.1 GCA_022865455.1 Candidatus Bathyarchaeota archaeon | reverse complement strand
TCTCATCGTCAGAAGGACAAAAGTTTGCGGCCATGATAACCGACTTCGTGAAGGAAATGGAGAAACTCGGACCGAACTCTTCAACGCCTAAGCGAGAGGGCGAAAAGCTTGTACAAGATACTGGCAAAGCGTGAACTGGCCCCGCACATTAACCTGTTCGAGTTTTCAGCCGGCGAAGTGTCTGCAAAAACCAAGCCAGGACAATTCGTGATCCTAAGAATAGATGAAGACGGGGAAAGGATTCCTCTAACAATCGCGGACGCTGACCCAGGAAAGGGAACGATAGCTGTGGCTTGCCATGGAGTTGGCAAGACAACAACGCAGCTTGGTAGGTTGAAGGAAGGAGACTTCGTCTTGGATTTGCTGGGTCCACTGGGAAAACCGGCAAGAATCGAGAAATTCGGCACCGTGCTGTGCGTCGGTGGCGGAGTCATGGTGGCCCCGTTGCACTTTCAAGCCAAGGCCTTTCGGGAGGCAGGCAACAACGTCATCGGGATAGTTGGCGCGACAACTAGGGACCATCTGATTTTCCTAGAGGAAATGGAGAACACATGCAACCATCTACTTGTAGCTACTGATGACGGAACGAAAGGACACAAGGGGATGGATTTCCTCAAAGACTTGATCAAGGAAACGAAGATCGACCGCGTCGTGGCAGAAGGACCAGTCGTAATGATGAAAGCCGTATCCGACCTCACTCGCCAGCATGGAATACCTACAATGGTAAACCTGATTCCAATAATGGTTGACGGTATGGGAATGTGCGGAGCGTGTAGAGTGACAGTTGACGGCAAAACGTTGTTCGCTTGCGTGGACGGTCTGGAGTTCGATGGGCATCAGGTTGACTTCGACGAGTTGCTGGCTCGACTGAAAGTGTACACGCCCCAAGAGAAGCTTGCATACGTGTTCAGTGAGCAGGGGGAAAGGAACTGACGAGCGTGCCCAAACCCAAAATCCGAAAAGAAGCTGTCCCGATGCCTAAGCAGCCTCCAAAAGAGCGTGCCGACAACTTCAGGGAAGTGGCCATTGGCTACTCAGAAGAACAAGCCTTGGCTGAAGCTGAGAGATGCCTACAGTGTCGAGAAGCTCCCTGTGTCAAAGGGTGTCCAGTAGAAGTGGATATTCCCACATTCATAAAACTCATCAGGGAACGCCGATTCGGAGAAGCTGCCATGAAAATCAAGGAAAAGAATAGTCTGCCAGCAGTGTGTGGCCGTGTCTGTCCACAGGAGGAGCAGTGCCAGGCGAAGTGCACTGTCGGAAGGATAGGCGAGCCCACTTCAATTGGGAGACTGGAGAGATTCGTGGCTGACTGGGAAAGACAGCATGGCTGTGAAATCCCACAAAAGTGCCCGACCACGGGGAAGAAAGTTGCGATTGTAGGCGCGGGTCCAGCTGGGTTGACGGTTGCAGCAGACCTAATCAAGCTTGGGCACGAAGTCACGATTTTTGAAGCCTTGCACAAGCCAGGAGGAGTGCTCACCTATGGCATTCCTGAGTTTCGGCTGCCTAAGAAGATCGTTGAGGCCGAAGCCGAGTACATAGAAAAGCTGGGAGTCACTCTGAAAACGAACGCGCTGATCGGAAGACTGTACACGATAGCGGAACTACTCAGGCAATTTGATGCGGTCTTCATAGGTAGCGGTGCAGGCCCTCCAACTTTCATGGGAATACCGGGTGAGAATCTCTGCGGGATCTATTCAGCAAACGAGTATCTCATACGGGTTAACCTAATGAGATCCTATGACTTTCCAAAGGCAGGAACGCCCATATGCGGAGGGGAGGAAGTGGCGGTTGTTGGAGGTGGCAACGTTGCCATGGACTCCGCCAGATGCGCTCTAAGACTTGGCGCAAAAGACGTGAAAATCGTCTATCGACGATCCAGAGAAGAGATGCCGGCCAGAATCGAAGAAATCGAAAACGCAGAAGAAGAGGGCATCAGGTTCGAATTCCTGACTAGCCCAAAGAGATTCATAGGAAACGAAAGGCGCAGAGTCAAAGCAATGGAATGCGTAAGAATGCGTTTAGGAGAACCAGACGACAGCGGAAGAAGAAGGCCAGTTCCTATTGAAGGCTCAAACTTCATGGTGGATGTAGATATAGTTATAATGGCTGTTGGAAGAACGCCGAATCCGATAATAAAGCAGACTACAGAAGGCTTGGAAACCACAAAATGGGGGGGAATAGTGACAGATGAAGATGGAAAGACAAGCATTGAGGGCGTATATGCTGGCGGAGACATAGTCACGGGCGAATCAACAGTAATAAGCGCCATGGGAGCTGGCAGAAGAGCAGCAAGAGCTATCCACGAATTCCTCATGAAAAAGGAGACCTGCGCGAGAAAGAAAAGGAATGTGTGAACTCTTACGGAAAACGCTCCACTTCTGATAAGAGCGGCGAAATTCGACCGCGATTCAAGCTCTACGGGAAAAAACCTGCACGCACCAAGTTACAGAAAGCGCAATGTTGAGGAAAACGATAATAAGGAGGCCAGTAGGGAAAACACATATGAACCCTCAAGATAGAAGCGCGCACGCCTATGTTCTGGTGGAGATTCAGCCAGGAAAAGAGAAAGAGTTCAAAGACGACATCCTGTCTAGGGGTCTGCTTGTGGACTCCAAAGAGGAGAGGATGGATTTTGTTCACGGAGCTTTCGACTTCGTCATAATACTCTGTGGAGCAATGAAGGATATAGACCGCAGGATCATCGAGATAAGGAAGTCTCCATTTGTTGTCAAGACTGAAACCCTGATCTGATCTGGTCTGGAGTGTTCAGTCGGAAAGTACCACGTGCCCAACATAAAGAGAGCAAGCGCTCAACCGTGAGAAGTGTGGTCTGAATGGTGAAGGAAAGACTATCATTTCGCAGCTTGGACAAAGAGGTCATTGAACCCGGGATCTGCGCGGCATGCTACGGATGTGTGAGTTTCTGCACTGCCAACGAACTGAACGTTTTGAAAATCGAGAAGGACAAACCCGTTTATCGCGATGAAGAGAAATGTCTCGAAGACGGAATATGCTACTTGATCTGTCCGCGAACTGCGGACTTGGATAAAACAATCGAAGCCAGATTCGGATCTAGTGGACCTGTCGGTTCCTTTGTCTCGGTTCGAAGCCTTCGTACAACCAACAAGGGAATCGCAAAAGTCGCTTGCGATGGTGGTTTCGTCACTAGTCTTCTGAAGTTCATGTTGGATATGAAAAAGATCGACGGTGCAGTGCTCTCCAGAAAGGCGACATTGTGGAACAATGAACCTATGATTGCGGCGACGATGGAGGACCTGCTCAAATGTGCAGGATCCAGCCTGGCGCAATCCAAGAGTATTCGCGATCTCGGCGACTTGACGACCTATGCTCCGATCTTGGGCGCTCTCAAAGAGCGGAATCTGCTTGATCAATCGAAACTGGCTGTGGTTG
>JALHSY010000020.1 GCA_022865455.1 Candidatus Bathyarchaeota archaeon | reverse complement strand
CATCTTGAAACCGACGAAGACATCGAGCAGAACATTGATATCCAACGGAAAGTCTTCGGTCCAGGCAGCGGCGTAGACCTTCTCGTAAAGAAACTGGTTTACAACCATCCCAGAATGACGCTCAAGAACCATTTCGTCATCGAACACCACGGCAAAATGGTCGCAACCCTCAATCTTATTCCCTCAGAATGGAGCATCGGCGGCATCCTCCTGAAAGTCGCGGAGATGGGCAACGTTGCCACACTTCCCGAGTACCGCAACAGAGGACTCATAAGAACGTTGGTCAACGAGTACCACAAGGAAGTTGTGAATCAAGGTTATGACTTGTCAGTCATTGAGGGCATACCATACTTTTACCGACAGTTCGGATACGAATACGCGATACCTCTCGACGAAGAAATCGTCATACAACTCGAACGGCTTCCAAGCCAGGAGTCTATAGCTGAAATCCGCCCTTTCACAGACAAAGACATTCCCAAAGCAATGAAACTCCTCGCGGAGACCCAGAGCAAATTCTACATAGACAGCGTCCGCGACGAGCAGATCTGGAAGATGCAGCAGGAAACTGGCTTGACTGACGGTCACGTTTTTGAAGGTTACACTGTTGAAGAAAATGGCGGGATGACGGCGTACTTCAGACTAAGCCGAAAACCTGAACAGAAGCAACTGGTGCTGAGAGAGGCCTCAGATACCGATCGACGCACAACCGAGACTGTTCTCAGCTTCATCAAAGAAGTCGGCCAGAAAAATGGTTTCGAGACTCTACTTGTTCGCACAAGCTGTTGCGACCCGCTAACAAGACACCTTGTAGCGCCTGGCGCAGAACAACGCACTCCGTACGCGTGGCAGATACGCGTCACAGACTGTGCCAGTATGTTCAGAAAGATGAAGCCCCTGTTTGAGGAACGGCTAGCAACATCATCCTTTCACAATCTGACTGAGCGGTTGACTTTCAACTTTCGCCGATACGTTATTCAAACATCAATCGAAAATGGCGTGATCACCGAAATCCAGCGGCTTGAAACTGGCGAGAGCTGCCCAATAGGGCTTAACCCTCTTGTGTTCACTCAGCTGCTGCTCGGCCATCGGAATGGGCATGAGCTTGAGATGAACTACCCCGATTTTCACGTGCAGGACACCCACAAGCAGTTGGTCGACGTTCTCTTTCCGAAACTCCCTTCCTACATTCACGACGCGTACTAACGTGCTAGCTAAGCGTTTATTATCACTCACTATCCCACCAATTGGAGAAAGAACATGGTAGTCCAAATCCGCGACTTCACCTACAAGGACATGCCCAACCTAATCAGATTGCTGAACGAAACCTACAAGGATTCATACGAATTCTCTCCTATCATAGAGGGCACCATTCGCTTCCAGATTGAGGAACGGGGCGCCAAGTTTCTGATAGCTGAAGAAAACAACGAAATCTGCGGAGCTGTCGCATATAGGGACGGATTTTGGGGCGAAGAGATACGGTGGCTTGCGGCTTCTGAAAACCAAGAACGCACACTCATCGAGGACATGTTGGTGAGGGAAATCGAGAAGCACGTCAAGAGAGAAAAGGTCTTCACAACCCTTGACGAAGGAAGCCCACGAATCAGCGAGTGGAACGAGCGCGGCTACCGAGCCGAAGGCGGATTGTACCACATGACCGCCACATTGAAGGACACAATGCCCTTGCCGAAAGTCCCAGAGGGCGTCAGCATTCGCAGTCTGAAACCAGAAGAAGAGAAAGAACTTGTTGAAGCCGGGAACAAGGGGTTTGGCTGGGAAAGACTCAAACTAGGAGCCTTACAGGAATGGAAGAACGACTTTCCGCCTTTCAACGAAGAATGGGTTCAAGTGGCTGAACTGGAAGGCAAGATTGTTTCGATTGTTGTTGCAAAGCCAGACACGTACTACAACAAGCTCTTCAGCGCCAACCGAGGCTACTTGGGACCAGCAGCAACAATTCCAGAATGTCAAGGCAAGAGCCTCGCCTCTGCTCTCACATGCAAAGCCATGGACTTTCTCTTCGAAAGAGGATACGACCCCGTAGTGTTGCACACTCAAGAACAAAACGTGCCATCCGTCACTCTCTTGAAGAAGCTTGGGTTCAAGATTGGCCATCACTGGAAATTCATGCGCAAAAACGTAATCAGACAATACTCATGACAAACGCCTAATGAAACTCTAAGAAACAAGTTGTAAGACACAAAGATGAATAGAAGTTTTTTGAAAACATTGGGGACGAGGTCCTCAGGGCTTTTTTCTGTGCACTGGTTCCTCGAGGTCTATTTCTCTTACTCTGGTTTCTATGAACTCTGCCACTTTGTTTTGGTTGTACTCTTTTTCCTCCTCTTGCTTCTTCAGCTGCTCCTCGATTATTTTCAAGACCTTTTCCACATTGAAGGGCTTTAGTATGTAGCCGTCAGCGCCTCTGTTCACTGCGTCCACAGCGTTTTGCATGGTTGGGAAGCCTGTGACGACTATTTTTCGCATCTTAGGTGTTGTGGGTTTTATCTTCGTCAGAAGTTCTATGCCTTCCATGTCTGGAAGCCTAATGTCAATCAAGGCCAGATTGTAGAATTTCCTTCCGGTCTTTTCAATCGCCTTTTTTGCAGTTTCTGCCGTTTCAACGATGTATCCTTCCTCCTCGAGTATCGTTGCCAGCACTTTTCTTATATCTTCGTCGTCGTCAATAATGAGGATTCTAGCGGTTTCACCCATATTTCTTCACCTCCTTTTTTCGCTCTGGGCTGGATTGGAATGGTGATCGTGAAGGTTGTGCCCTTGCCAAGTCTGCTTTCAACAACGATTGATCCTCCATGCGCTTCGACGATGCGTTTGCAGATAGACAGACCAAATCCCATGCCCTTTGCTTTTGTCGTGAAAAGCGGCGTCCAAAGCCTCTCCATGGTTTCTTTTGGCATGCCTACGCCGCTATCGGAGAAAGAGATTTTCAAATGGCTGTCTGTTTGTTCACTCTTTATTGTGAGCGTGCCGCCTTCAGGCATGGCGTCTATTGCGTTTCTGACCAGGTTCAAGCAGGCTCTCTTTATCTTGTCT
>JALHSY010000019.1 GCA_022865455.1 Candidatus Bathyarchaeota archaeon | reverse complement strand
GGGGGGTCGAGAATTGAAACTTTCTAAGAAAAGTTTCTAAACAGCCGTGCACAATTCACAGTGATGCAGGATAAGGTGATTGTGTTGAGGCTTCTGCTTGACGAGATGTACGCGGGCTTGAAGGAGTATTTTGAGACTCTCGGCTGGGAAGTGATTTCGGCTCAAGATGCTGGGTTGAAAGGAGCGAAGGACAAAGACATTGTGGAGTACGCAAGGGTCAACGGCTTGCTGCTTGTGACTCAGGACCAGAAACCGGCAGAGCTGGCTGACCTTACCGGCGTCAAGCACGTGCTGATATCGAACGCGATGATTGCCAAGATAGCCGACGAAAAGATAAGAGAAGAATACCCAGACATAAGCCAGAGATGAGGCAAGAGCAGCCTAGGCCAGTGTTTTCTGTTTTTCCGCCGATGTGAAGCTTGAAACCCGAACGCCTATGAGCCGTATCTTCCTTTCAGGCCTAAGATAAGCCTGCGTCAGCTCCTTGGCTGTCTTCTTCAAGTCCTGCAGGCGGTTCGTAATGAAGGGCAAGGTCTTGCCGTGCGTGTGAGTCTCAAAATTCTCATAACGCACCTTCACGGTGACAGTTTTAAAGCAAAGACTATGTCTCAAAACGTCCTCATACACCTGTTCCGAAAGCCTGTCCAAGCTGTTCAAGACAAGCCCAAAATCACCCGTATCCACCTCAAACGTCAACTCGCGACTGAGAGACTTTATCCCGCCTCTCTCTTCAACCTCACTTCTGTCAATCCCACTAGCCATCAGATACATCTGAGTGCCCGCAGCGCCAAAGTGCTCCGTCAACACAGTCGGATCGTAGCGAGCCAGCTCGCCTACTGTCTTGATTCCCAAAGCGTCGAGTTTCTGCTCGGTCTTCCGCCCAATCCACAGAAGCTTCCGCACAGACAACGGAGCGAGAAACTTCTCGGCTTCCTCCTCTTTGACGATTGTGAGGCCGTCAGGCTTCTGAAAGTCACTCGCTACTTTTGCGACGATCTTGTTTGGTCCCACACCTATGGAGCACGCAAGCTTTTGCTTTGCGCAGATTTCGTTTTTCATCTGTCTTGCCAAGGCTTCAGCTTCGGCGTAATCCTTCACTCTTGAGGTTATGTCAAGAAAGGCTTCGTCTATGCCCCACTGTTCAAACTTGTCCGAGTATCCTCGTAGTATTCCCATAATTTCGTCTGACACTCGTGCATAGAGTTCGTAGTTCACGGGCAAGTAGACAGCTTCTGGGCAGAGCTGCCAAGCCTTTGAAATGGGCATGCCTGACCTGACACCGAATTTTCTTGCCTCATAATTGCACGTGCTCACCACGCCTCTGCCCTTTCCAGCTTTAGGGTTGGCTCCCACAACCACTGGCTTGCCCTTGAATTCTGGATGTGCCCTCTCTTCGACCGCTGTGAAAAAATGGTCCATGTCAACGTGAACTATTATCCTTCTCTTCTCGCTCATGAACTTCCTTTTCCTAACCTGTGCCTCGGCTTGGAACTTGCATAACCGCTGATTTATAATTTGTTAATATATCGCAACGTGTACGTATGCGCATTTGAGACTATGCGTAGTTTCACTAACTATTTTCCATTCATAACCCTTAATGCCCTCACAATTCAAATAACAGAGGCAATAGTCGGAGGAGCTTACATGAAGGAAGTTTCCCGAGCATCTGTTCAGGAAATAGCTGTTGAAATCATTAAGAAGAAGAAAAGCACGGGCAGGATTGACGTTTCCACGATTGAACAGAAGGCCGAAGACTGGATAGTCAGAGGCACGTGCCCCATCGACCTTGAGGGTCATCCGTGGGCAGAGAAATTCGAAGTCGTCGTAGACCAGAAAGGAAAAGTCAAATCCACGTACTTTACGTTGCTCTAGAATTCACCGTTGACTTTCAAGCCTCAAATTTCCATCTTGAATACTGTAAATTGCATCTGCTACATCAACCACTTTTTCATCATGCGTTGCCACGACAACAGTTGCTTTCTCTTTTCTGTTTATATCAAAAAGCAACGCGATTATTTCTTTGGAGGTTTTTGAATCAAGCTCCCCAGTGGGCTCGTCAGCGATTATTATTTCAGGGTTGTTGGCAAGAGCCCTTGCTATGGCTACTCGCTGCATTTCACCCATGCTCAACTCTTTAGGTCTGTGGAAAAGTCTTTTGCCTAAACCAACAGTTTCAAGAAGCCCTAAGGCTTTTTCTCTTTGTTTTTTAGGAGGCTTATCAGCTAAAGACATGGGCAATTCTACATTTTCCAAAGCGGTAAGCGTCGGCAACAAATTGAAAGTTTGGAAGACGAACCCCATGCGGAAAAGCCGGATTTTTCTACGTTTACTACTTGACAGAAGCGAAGCATCTGCATTATCAATAAAAATTTTACCCAAAGTTGGATAATCATTCAACCCAACGAGATTTAGCAGCGTCGACTTCCCTGAGCCTGAAGGTCCAACTATCGCTATGAATCTTGCTTCATTAACTTCAAAATTAACTTTATCAACAGCAGTTATCGTCGATGATCCTACGCTGTATATTTTTGTCAAATCTACAGTTTTGATTTCCATTAATATTCAGCCCTCAAGACTTCAGCTATGCGCATTCTAGTTGCATTTATGGCTGGAATTATTCCGCCTAGACAGCAAACGAAAACAACTGCTAGGAATATTTCAAGCATGTAAAAGGGTGGAATAATTTCGTAGAAGGTTGGGAAAAACATGGCGAGCGGAATGTTTGTGTAGAGGCTCGCCAAAACGAGAGCCGCTAAAGAGCCGAAGGCTATGCCCAAGATGCCGCCTAAGACCCCAATTAATGATGTTTCGAATATGACAACGCGGAATACGTAGCTTAACGGGGCGCCCATAGCGTCTAGGGTCGCGAAGTCTCTTCGTCTTTCCGAAACGCTCATAACAGTAACAGTCATCACGAGTATTAGGCTCATAAGGAAGATCACGGTTTGTATGCCGGTGTTCCATGTCTCAACTTGTGCGAGAACTGGCTGAATCATATCATTTCTCTCATCTTCCGTCAAAGCGTTAACGTATGGTAATTGGTTTTCCATGGTATCTGTAAGATTTTTTTGCGAGAACCCCTGAATTGGCTTTACTGTAATTATGTTTATGCTACCACGGTAATTGTAGAGTTCTTGTGCCAACCTAAGCGGCATCAAAACACAACGGCTCAGCAAGGCTAATTTCGTGTCTAGAATTCCAACAATTTCCAGTTCATGACCCATGACCGTTATCGGCAATCCTACCGTCCAATTGTACTGGTCTGCTAGTGAAGGACCAACAACAACTTCATTGCTTGACTCATTTGTTGGGAAATGTCCTGCTTTTCCTCTTAGGGGAGTTGGACCAAGTATTAGTCGCCAGTATTCAACAGGGATTCCCATGCTAAAATTCACGGGTACGGGTTGAATTATTCCTCCGATTCCTATAGGCGTGACGAATAGTATTGGAACCGTTTTATCCACGCCTGTAATGTTTTGTATTAGTCTTTCTGTATGATTTTGTGGGAGCATGCCTCCGCCTATTGGAATCGCTTGAATCACGATGGCGTCTTTGCTGACAACCATGACTTGTCCGCTGAAGAGTACATTCATCTCCTTAACTACAGCGGTGTATCGCATTGTTGTGGCGCCTACTGCTATTACAAAAGTTGTTGCAAG
>JALHSY010000143.1 GCA_022865455.1 Candidatus Bathyarchaeota archaeon | reverse complement strand
TTCTTTCCTGATGCGGTTTGTCCTCGCTTTCACTTGTGAAGGGAAACATCAAGATAATAACAGCTATGATGATTATCAGAACAACCAACAGGTACGAGTTTCCCAAAGAATGCGTAAACAAAGAGAAATTGCCTGCGCAAGGGATTCTTCCCACAACTTTCCCAACATAGTAGTCTTGGGAAAATGTTTCCTCGCCAGACGGGTTGTTGTCCCCATGTGTGTAAAACCAGTAGACGCCGTCGTCCTTGAGTTCTTTCTTGACAGCTCTGTGAACTATCAACTCCTCAGTGCCGTGGTCTCTGAAGACGATGATGTCTCCTGTCATGTACTGCGCGTTTATTTGCTGCGGCGGTGTCCCCTGAACTATTATCAGATCGCCCACGTTCAGCGTTGGCAACATGCTTCCAGAAGCCACAGCAAGCGCCGGATAAGGCGTGTTCAATGCCGCTTGTATGCCAAACCAGAATCCAAACACTATTATCACTACTAAAGCAACAGATATCACTGTCTGGAAATACTCGTTTTTCCATAATTGCTTGAGCGTTGCAGTTGCCAACATACTGCCTTCTTTTGGGATGAAGCGTTCTTGTTGAATAATGCAGTTATGCTTTAAAACTTAGCGCTTTTGAAAGTAAAAAATAGGGGGAAGGAGGGGGTAAGCCTGAAGGTCGCCAGCGTTCTTGGACGTCTAAATCTTCTTCTTGCTTAGGACTTCTCGGAAGGGCTTCTTGCACTTTGGACAGTCAAAGAGACCGATTTCTAGCTGAGTTCTCTTTCCAGCCTTGTCTGGGCGTCCAGCCATTGTCCACTTCTTCTTCGGCGCGTTCACGACGGTTCCGCATTTCGTACACTTAGCCATTTAATTTCCTCCAATATGCTCGTGTCCATGGTTTCTGATGATGATAGATAAATAATTTTCCATTGTTTTCGAATAGAAAACCTGTTTATCAACATAGGGTTTAGACATTTTCCTGCAAAGAAAACAAGTGGTCCTGCAGAAACTTTTGAGCTAAAGCCTTAAAATGCCCACATAACCCGCATGGAAAAGGCCATGGAAGAGGATTTGACGCTGTTTTCCGTCCAACGTGCATCCAAACTCGGTGCAAATCATGTTGATGCAGGGCTTGAAGACCATTATGACGGCTTATAACCGTTGCGGACGGTAAAGTTCAACATGGAGTCATCAACCGCAGGCGAGGAATGGGCATCAGAGCGTCAGTCAATGGTGCATGAGACTTTCAATCAATAACAGATTTGACAAAAAAGGTATTAAGCGAACCGCGGAAATTGCGTTCAAAGCGTCAAAAGCATCAAACAACCATGGACCATTGCTGGCCAAGCTTGCATCTACATGGGCTTACGAGACCTGTTGCAGGACAAGGGTCAAGGTGGACATCGAAAACATCACTTTTGAGGATAGGAAGGGAACATGTTCAGCATTCTTCAGAACGTTGAAGCGGTCTCCGATAAGCTCATTATAGCTGGAAAGCTACCGAAGCTACTACCCTGCTCCAGAATCATCGACAAAAGCCCATGTCACGCCGATGGACTGACCTTCTTTCATTCTTCTGTCGATTTCAAAGATTCGAACACACGAGATCTCCAAAATGCTTTTACCTACGGTTTTGTGCTTACTCCGTGAGCACTGGGGTTCAGCTAATCGTGAAAGATTCTTCAGAAAATGCTTTTGGGCTGCTTGTTAAGCCTGTTCGAAGGCTTGTTGAGCAGAGAGGGTTCCCGAAGCCGTCTGAGCCACAGGAGAAAACCATACCCAAGATTCTTGAAGGCAAGAACGTTCTGCTCATCTCGCCTACTGCTACAGGCAAGACTGAAGCTGCTTTCCTGCCTGTTTTGAGCATGCTTCTGCATGGGCAGCAAGGGGTTCCGGGCATAAAGGTCTTGTATATCACTCCTTTGCGGGCTCTGAACCGGGACATGCTTGAGCGGCTTGAGTGGTGGTGTAACAATCTAGACATCAAGTTGGCCGTCAGGCATGGAGACACCGAAACTAAGGAGCGGGTGCGCCAGTCAAGAAGCCCGCCTGATATTCTGATTACGACTCCCGAGACGTTGCAGGCCATCCTGTCCGGCTGGATTATGCGTCAGCATCTTCAACAGGTGCGGTGGGTCATCATTGACGAGGTGCATGAAATGGCCGACAGCAAGCGTGGGAGTCAGCTTGCGTTGGCTTTGGAAAGACTCAGGAGCATGATTGGTCGCGACTTCCAGCTGATAGGTTTGTCCGCCACCATCGGAAGTCCTGACAAGGTTGCACAGTTTCTAGTTGGGAACGGTCGTGAAGTTGAAATCGTGCGCGTTCCAGTTGCGAGAATGATGCGGTTGAAAATCATCTATCCGACACCCGACGACGAAGATGTTCGGCTTTCTTCGCAGCTTTACACGCATCCTGAAGTTGCGGCTAGGCTGCGGATTATGCGCGATTACATCAGCAAACACAAGTCCGTACTCCTATTCACTAATACCCGCGCAGTTTCCGAAGTATTGGCGAGCAGGTTTAAGGTTTGGGACATTGATTTCCCAGTTTCCATACATCACGGTTCACTTGCAAAGCCTTCCCGCATAGCCGCTGAGAGGGGGTTGAAAAGCGGTGAGTTGAAGGGGCTTGTCTGCACAAGTTCACTTGAGCTCGGCATCGACGTCGGCAGCATCGACTTGGTTATCCAGTACATGAGTCCTAGGCAGGCGACAAGGCTTATTCAACGTGTGGGCAGGAGCGGCCATCGAATCGGACGCATAGCTGAAGGGATAATCGTGGCGCTTGATTCTGACGATGCGTTGGAGGCTTTGGCCATCGCGAAGAGGGCGTTGAAAGAGGACTTGGAGCCTGTGCAGATTCCGCCCAAACCCTATGATGTTTTGTCACATCAGATTGCAGGTTTGCTCATCAAGAACAGGAAGCTTGAGTTTGACGTCATATTGGACCTGTTTAGGAAGGCCTATCCCTACGAGGATTTGACGCTGGATGATGTTGAGAGAATCCTGAAGTACATGCATCAACGCTTTCCGCGTTTCGCGTGGGTTTCCTTCGAGGACAAGATTGTTCTGAAGCCTCGGCAATCGAAAGCGCTGTTTGAGTATTACTTTAGCAATCTGTCGATGATTCCTGAAGAGAAACAGTTTCTCGTGGTTGACGAGTCAAGCGACTCCGCTGTGGGAGTTCTGGACGAGGCGTTCATGGCGGAATACGGCAAGCCTGGAACAAAATTCATCATCAGAGGAACTCCGTGGATTATTCAGCACGTCTCTGAGGAAAAGGTCCACGTCAAACCCGTCGACGACCCGACAGGCGCAATACCGAGCTGGATAGGTGAAGAGATTCCAGTCCCATACGGAGTGTCTCAGGACGTAGGTGCAATCAGAGGCTTTGTCGAAGAGCAGATGAAGAAAGGGGTTTCGCCAGAAGACATAGCGGCCAAACTAGCCGAAGAGTATCCTTCCGACAAAGATGTCATCTTGCGCGCTCTGGCCGAAACTGTGGAGCAGGTCAAAGCAGGCTTCCCTGTTCCGACTGACAAGCGAATCATCATCGAAGACTGGGAAGAGTTCGTTCTCATTCACATCAACTTCGGTTCGCTTACGAACAGAGCCTTAGCGCAGTTGCTGGGACAGTTGCTTTCAGACAGGGTCGGATATGGGGTCGTAGTTCAGCATGACCCGTACCGCATTTTTGTACAGACCATGGGAGCTGCAAACGCTGCCCGTATAGCGTCTCTGTTTGAAGAAATGGTGGGCATGTCTGAACAGGCGGTTAAAGACACTTTGACGCTGGCGACTGTGAAGACTGGGCTTTTCAAGAGGCGAATGATTCACGTTGCCCGACGTTTCGGAGCGTTGGAAAAGTGGGCAGACTTCAGCAGCGTAAGCCTTCAGAGGCTCGTCAAGAGCTTCGAGGGCACGCCGATCTACGAGGAAGCGCTGAAGGAAGTTTTCACTAAAGACTTGGACTTGGAAAGCCTTGTCCGTGTTCTCGGCAGAATTCGCGGTGGCGAAGTCAAAGTGCAAAAGCTCGACACGGGCGGAAACGCCACGCCTATTGCGCGTGTGGGTATTGAACGAATGAGCATGAAGACAGACTTGATTCCTCCTGAACGGATGCGCGCGGTGCTTGTCGAATCGGCCAAGG
>JALHSY010000142.1 GCA_022865455.1 Candidatus Bathyarchaeota archaeon | reverse complement strand
TAGTGACAAGGAATGGCAAGTCTCTGCAAATTGACTCGAAACTGCTTGTTCCAGGAGACTTGGTCTCAGTCTATGTTGGAGACATCGCTCCAGCCGACGTGAGAATAGTGAAAAGTAAGGATCTTCAGACAGATGAAGCGACATTCACAGGAGAATCGTTCCCAGTTGAAAAAGTCTCCGACAAGATTGACGTTGAGCAACCAATGCCTCAGCAGTTGACGAATTACCTGTTTATGGGCACGGTCGTGGTTCACGGGGGCGGTCAAGGCGTCGTCATCTCAACTGGAAGACAGACCGAGCTTGGCTCCATATCCAGAAGTCTGGCACGGCCTCACCCTGAAACAGAATTCCAGAAAGGGATCAGAAAATATGGGGCTATGCTTATCACGTTGACTCTCGCTCTCAGTATCGGAATCTTCTCGTTGAACGCCGCAATCGGTCACCCGTTGATCGATTCTCTGCTGTTCTCTCTCGCCGTTGCCGTTGGGCTTGTGCCAGAACTGATGCCGGCCATAGTCACAGTCAGCTTGGCTCAAGGGGCAAGCAGGATGGCAAAGGTGAAGGTCGTAGTGAAACGCTTGGTTTCGATCGAAGACTTCGGCAACATGGATGTACTGTGCACTGACAAGACTGGAACGCTTACGGAAGGAAAAATCGTTCTTAAGGACTACTTCTCGGTTGACGAAGAAAAGGAACCGAGAATCATGCCCTATTCGCTGCTGTGCAACAACGCCGTTGTAGAAGAGAAGATTGTGGGCAACCCCATGGACATCGCGGTGTGGGACTATGCCCGTGAGAATGGTGCACAGGCAAGCGTGAAAGCCTATGCAAAAGTCGACGAGATTCCCTTTGACTACCAGCGGCGAATGATGTCAGTAGTAGTAAAGAAGGACGAAGAGTTCATTCTCATCAGCAAGGGTGCCCCAGAATCGATTTTTGCCAAGTGCAAATACGCCGAAACTGAGGGACGAAAAGAACCATTAAGTGCTGTTCTGGAATCGATTAATGCGAAGTTCTCCGACCTTTCGCAACTGGGCTATCGCATCCTTGCAGTGGCCTACAAAGATGTGAAAGCCGAAAAATCCTATACTGCCGAGGACGAGAAGGATCTAACGCTTCTCGGCTTTCTAATCTTCACTGACCCTCCCAAGAAAGACGCGCATCAAGCCGTCAACAGGTTGAAGGAAATGGGAGTTGAGATCAAGATACTTACGGGCGATAACGAGCTTGTGGCAAAGAAAATCTGCGACGACCTCAAGGTTTCCGTCAAGAGGGTCGTCTGCGGTTCGGATCTCATGCAGATGAGCTGGACTGAAATAAAGGCAGCAGCGGAAGAGACCACGATCTTCGCTCGGATCACGCCTGAGCAGAAACTCGACATCATCAAGGCTCTGAAAGCAAATGGACATGTGGTTGGTTTCGGGGGAGATGGAGTGAACGATGCTCCCGCTCTGTACGAGGCGGATGTTGGAATATCCGTTGACACGGCAGTGGACGTTTCAAAGGAAGCAGCAGACATCGTCCTTCTCGAGAAAGACCTGCTTGTGCTGGCTGACGGAATAAATGAGGGACGCAAAATCTTCGGCAACACGATCAAGTACATCCTGATGGGAACAAGCTCCAACTTCGGAAACATGTTCAGCGCCGCTGCCGCATCAATCTTCCTTCCATTCCTTCCGATGCTGCCCATGCAGATACTCTTCATGAACCTGCTCTACGACGTGGCAAACATGACGTTGCCAACCGACAATGTCGATGAGGAATACACTAAGTGGCCAAAGCGCTGGGACATAGGTTTCGTGAGGAAATACACGCTGTTCTTCGGACCCTTCAGCTCACTCTACGACTTCCTCACCTACGGCATAATGCTCTTCATATTCGGTGCCTCTGCCAATCCTGCACTGTTCCAGACCGGTTGGTTCGTGGAGTCATTCTGGACCGAGGTCCTCGTCATATTTGTAATCAGGACCAGGCGGATTCCTTTCTTAACGAGTCGCCCAGGAAAATGGCTCATCTTGCTCACACTTTCCTGTGTAGCATTCGGCACCATACTCCCGTTCACTGCGCTAGGCGGTTTTCTGGGGTTCACGGCGCTTCCCCCTGAATACTGGGTTCTACTGGTGCTCATGGTTGCTACGTACCTGTTCTTGGTTGACGCGGGGAAGGTGTTCTTTTACAAGATATGCAAGTTCTGATGGGAGTGAATGACTGTGCCAGATCTTGACCTGTTTGGTTGGTGGGCCGTAAGCATCAGCGGCGGCAGTATCTTCCTCACACTGGTCAGCATCTATCTTTATGCAGACAGCCGCAAAAGATGCAAGAACGGTGAACAAGAACCAGTCAACATAGGTAATCTTGTGAAGACTTTCATGTTTGTCTGGGTTCTTTTGAGCCTGCTAGTCTTCTACATAGTCTCGATTCAAATAGGCTCCGCCGCCATATTCGCAGCAGGAAACATAGTTATGGAAGTCATCTTGATCATTTACTTAGTAAGAAACAGAACAAAGTCCGAATGAGCGTAGCGTTTGCTCGCTGGCATTTTTCAGTTGGGTTGCTTGGGACTTGTCACCTCGTTGACAAGCAATGCGTCCATACGTAAACTGTAATAGCCAGTTCTGCTCATGATTCTAACAAGGGAGAAGATTGCAGAGGAAGACCAGATTTCTCGTCGGGCTCATACTTGTAGCTTCCCTATTTGCTCTTCCGATAATCATTGCAGTAACTGTCAATGCAATCTGGACTTTGGCACTTTTCATCGCAGGCTTTTTTGTCAGCGTCTATTGGCTCTATCGCATAACCATTAAAAACATCAAGCCAAAATATCCCTTGGTGAATCCGGAAGGACACCCAGACATCTATTCAGGCCGCATGCCCAGACCCATATATGAGGATGTGGAAAGACATCCGTGGTTCTTCAAGAAAAAACGAAAGAAAACGGCGGACAACACCAAAGAAGTCAGAAAGAGACACTGACAGATGGAGCTCCGCCCGTCAAAAGTTCTAAGTCAGATTGTGACCTTTGTCGCTGGCGTGGAAGTGCAAAGACATCATTGCGTCTAGGCTTTGTGGATTGAAGGTTATTGGAAGTAATCTTAAATCTGTCTGCACGTATTATTTTCAGCTAATCGAAATATGTGTTGAGGCAATCTGGGAGCGGATGTGACGAACTTGAAAGACAAGGACTGTTCAAACCCTACATCGGGGGCCTCGGGAAAAGCTGTTCTCTATCAGGAAGCTGACGGAGCGAAATATGAAGTTGACCTGCCCTTAACCTCACTCGTGGATATCAAGAAGATGATGAGCGAGCTTGGTCTTCCTTCATACATTGACCTGGAATATTTCCCTATGCGATGTGCCATTGCCACTATCTGGGCTTCGCAAAGGGCGCACGAAATGCGTAGGTTGCATCCAAAAGCTTACCAAAAGGAAGTCAGCAACAAGCTCATTCCCGCGCTTTTGTTTGGCGGCGCAGCCATGAAAGTCCACTGCGAGCATTCCAATGGGAAGGGAGCGCTGTCGCGAAGCTTAAAGGACACGGACTTCATAGTTCCGAAGAGTCAAGGGTCAAACTTCTGCAAGCTACTTCTGAACATGGCTGAGGCTTTTGGAACACAATTCAAGTTTTTCAGAACCAAAAGCGACATTCTCTTCAACGGCATGCGTCAAGGTCAAAGATACAGGATCAGAACGGTTAACGGGATTACGCCGGAAGGGCTTCCAACCGTCACGGTGTTGGACATTTTCTGCGACTACATAGATCTGCGGCACAGGATCGAGGTTAAAGACTCGTTTGAACATCCGCGAGACAATCTGTACACTATTGGTTTGGAATAC
>JALHSY010000141.1 GCA_022865455.1 Candidatus Bathyarchaeota archaeon | reverse complement strand
GCACAAGGTCCTTATCTACGCAATAAGCACCTGCGCTTGGTGCAAGATGACAAAGAAATTCCTCAGCGACAACAGCGTAGAATACGAGTGCGTTGATGTTGACCTGAGCAGCGACGAGGACCATGAGAAAATCAGGCAAGACATCGAAAGCAAGGGAGCACCTCCAAGCTATCCGACGATAATAGTGGACGGCAAGACGGTCATCACAGGTTTCCGCAAAGACTTGATAAAAAAGGCGCTGGGAATTTGATGACTCTGGACAAAGTGCGGCAAAGAGCAGAAAGCGACGCAAAAACCTACGGCTACTACCTAAACCCAGACGCAGATTTCCTCAGAGACCTTCTGGAAGGTTTGAAGAAGAACGAGGAACGATACGGCTACCCCTCATGCCCGTGTAGAGTCGCCTCAGGAAAGCTTGAACTCGACAGAGACATAATCTGCCCATGCGACTATCGAGACCCAGACGTAGCCGAATTCGGAACCTGCTACTGCGCACTTTACATTAGGAAAGATGTGCTCGAAGGCAAGACCCCTATAGCACCGATTCCAGAACGGAGGCCTCAGGAAAAGCAAGTCAGAGCCTACGCAGTAGCGCCAGAAGTAGGTGTTGAGAAACCGCCAGAAGCTGCCAAGGCCGTCAGCCCAGAGCCTTCGCAAGTGAAGAAGAGACTGTGGTACTGCAGGCAGTGTGGCTATGTTGTCTACCGCGAGGATCCGCCGTATGTTTGTCCGATATGCAAGGCAAAAAGAGAGATGTTTGCTGAAATAGTGGTCAGCGCAAGTGCAAGCGGTTAGCGTTCTCTCTGAGTCTACCTTTTCACTTTTATCTCGATCTCTTTCCAGTTGTTGCTCACTCCGCGAAGCGAAGTCACGGCTCCGATCACGGTTCCGGTGAGAATTTTCGAAACAAACTCGTTGAGATCTGTCTCTTTGCCGTCAACAACCAGCTTGACATCCATCAGAATCACCGCCATCTACTCTGCAGCTTGGAAAGTAAAAGCTTTCTGCAAACCTTTTTAGTGAAAACATGCAGAGTTGAATTATGCCAGCAAGAATGAAAAAGAAACCATCAGAACCAAGAGTCAACGATAAGACAACGGTCTTGAGGATAATCGAGCTTCTGGAAAAAGAGTTCCCAGATGCAAGAATAGCACTTCACTACACAAACCCCTTGGAGCTTCTGATAGCCACAATCCTCTCGGCTCAATGCACTGACGAGAGAGTAAGCACAGTCACGAAAACGCTGTTCAAAAAATACCGAAAGGCCAAAGACTACGCAAATGCAGACCTGAAAGAGCTCGAACAGGAGATAAAATCCACAGGTTTCTACCGCAACAAAGCCAAGAACGTCAAGAAATGCTGCCAACTGCTCGTTGAAAAATTCCATTCCCAAGCCCCCAAAACAATGTCAGAGATGCTTGAGTTGCCAGGCGTTGCCCGAAAAACTGCCAACATAGTGCTGCAGAACGCTTATGGCGTTGTAGAAGGAATAGCTGTCGACACGCACGTACGCAGAGTCTCCGCAAGGTTGGGGCTGACAGAAAATGAAGACCCGGACAAGATAGAGCAAGACCTGATGAGGATAGTACCAAAAGAGAAATGGATGAGAATCACCGACTTGCTCATCTTTCTCGGCAGAAGAGTGTGCGCTGCAAGGAAACCCAAGTGCCAGGCATGCGTGCTGAACAGGGTTTGTCTTTCAGTCTTCACTTTCGACTAACGCGCCACTGAAGCGTCCCACGTGATGGCCAATCCTAACAGCCCAGCCCAAGATTCCTGTTTATTCTTCGCTGAAACCGAACTTCGATGAACAGCTTTTGGGAAAAACATAACTTCAAGCGGCTACCCTAAACCTTAGAAGGTGTTCAATTTGCCCAAACAGAATATTGCCGGTTCGAAAGTCGCCATCGTAGGCGCTGGTTTCGTAGGAACAACTTTCGCCTATTCCCTTCTGATTAGAGGCCTAGCTTCTCAAATTGTGATTATCGATGTCAACAAAGAACGGGCAGAAGGAGAAGCCATGGACTTGAATCACGGACTACCATTTGCCTATCCGACCAAAATCTGGGCTGGCGATTATCATGACTGCCAAGACGCGGAAATAGTAGTTATCGCCGTTGACAAGGGGCAGAAGATTGAGCAATCACGCTTGGAACTGGCTGAAGGAAATTTCGAAATCATGAAGCAGATAATTCCCAACATCACTAAGCACAACAAGGAATGCATTTTGCTAGTCGTGACCAACCCGCTCGACGTCATGACCTACGCGGCGCTCAAGCTTTCCGGCTTCCCGAAGAACAGAGTTATCGGCTCCGGCACAATCTTGGACACCGCACGGCTTCGATACTTGCTTGGGGAACACCTCCAAGTTGATCCTAGGAACGTTCACGCCTACATTATCGGCGAACACGGCGATAGCGAAGTGCCCGTCTGGAGTCTCGCAAACGTGGCGGGAATTAGGCTCAAAGACTACTGTCCTATCTGCAAAGCCCCCTACAACCTTGAAGATTTCAATAACCTCTTCCTAAAGGTAAGAGATGCCGGCTACGAGATTGCGAAGCGTAAGGGAAGAACAAACTACGCAGTTGCCCTAGGACTGACAAAAATCGTGGAGAGCATAGTTCGGGACGAGAACGCCATCGTAACCGTGTCCTGCTTTCTCGAGAACTATCACGGCGTTGGCGATATGTGCCTAAGCGTTCCCGTGGTTCTCAACAGAAGCGGCGTGAAGGAAATCATCAATCTCCCCTTAGATGAAAAGGAAATCGCCAACTTCCAAAAGTCAGCGAACATCATAAAACGAGTCATTGCTTCACTGGGTCTCTAAGACTGATGCAATGCTTTTCCCAGCTGTGCCAAGTCCACGCTGGTCTGAATGGCGTTGTTCTCACCGTAGCAGCAGTTGAGGATGTTTCAGCACGGAAACCGATTTAAACAGTTGAATGTAATGCTTAAACCATGAAAAAACAGGTAACCATCCTCGGTTTTGCAGGCAGTCTGCGAAAAGGTTCCTACAACAAAGCCTTACTGCAGGCAGCTTCAGAATTGACGCCTGAAGACGCCAGCCTCGAAATCTTCGATCTTGAAGGAATTCCGCCGTTCAATCAGGATTTCGAAACTAAAATGCCTCAGAAGGTTAAGGAGTTCAAGGAGAAAATCAAGGCGGCAGATGCTATTCTGATCGTGACGCCGGAGTACAACTATTCGATGCCGGGCGTTTTGAAGAACGCCATTGACTGGGCTTCTAGGCCCTACGGGGACAATTCCTTCGAAGACAAGCCCGTGGCGATAATGAGTGCGTCTGGCGGAATGCTTGGAGGTGCCCGAGCTCAGTATCATCTTCGGCAGACAATGGTTTTTCTCAACATGCACCCTGTCAACAGACCGGAAGTCATTGTAACGTTTGCGAACGAAAAAATCGATGAGAAAGGCAGACTGCCTGATGAAAAGACGAGGGAGAAAATAAGGCAACTGCTTGAAAGCTTGATCGCTTGGACCAGACGATTAAGAAAACGATGAGTCTCTTTCCACTTTGTCACGCCCGCGCCCGCAGAGCGAGTCAAAGCAGCTTTCTCTGAGCCTAGGTTTTCAAACGATGTAGCTCCTCAAGTCACTGCTCTGTGTGAGGCAGCTCCTGTATCTTCCAAGCACACTGTCCAGCGTCTTTTTCAAATCCTCTTCAGACATGAATCCCACGGCTTGCCCTATGGGTCTTCCGTTGCAGAAGAAAACCAAAGTTGGCGTACTCATCGCGCCGTAGTTGCTCGCTATTTCTTGGTTGCTCGGGTTTTCCAGCATGTTCAGCCTGGCAAATTTCATCTTTCCAACGTATTCCTGTGCTGCGACGTCAAATATTTGGGTGAACCTAGAGCACCATGGGCATTGGTTGTGCCAAAAGTAGACAACCGCCGGCACCGTGGACCTCGCGACTTCCTGCTCCCAATTGCTCGCGCCAACTTCTGCAATAGCTCCCATGGCAAACAACCTGTGTTACTACGGAACTAGGACGGGTATTAGGCGTTTCTAACGCAGCGTGTCTTTCGCATCATGACGTCGTCTCATGATTCGCTGGACCAAGTATGCCAAGATGACTGCGCAAGCCGTTGCTGAAGCTATGCCTGAAATCGTGATGATCAAGGCATTGTCGGTTTCCATGATGAAAGCTATTGAGACCACTGCTAGGAAGACGCCGAAATACAGGCTTGCGTTGCTCCTTAGGAAGTGGGTCAATTCTGTGGTGATCGTTTTTGAATATCTGATTATCAAGATTGAGGTCGATGCAATGGCTAGAAACATGATTATGAGCGTGTAGGTGATTTCTGACCAGTAATTTCCAAACGTAAGCAAAAGCCCGACCTCGTCTCCTATGAGTCCGCCTCCCGCGCCGAAAAGTATCGCTGCCAACCGGTTGATTCTCTCATCATTGTAGCTAATGCCCAGCCAGCCGCCTATGGCTTGCAGAACTAAGCCGAACCAGAAATGATGAATATGGATGCCGCTGCTGACCAGGACAATGTCCGGGTTGAGAGTTGTGAATGTCCGCGTCACGACAAAGGAAGCTATGAAGGATACTAAGGCCAGTATGGAGAGGTTCGGTCTCCTCTGCATGTTCTCTTGCCCAGTGATTCCCACAGCACACTCCTGTTGTTTAGGAATGGTTTGAAAACCATAAAAACATTATTCACAGTCCCAAGCAGGTATCTTTAAGGCATTCTGGTCAAGGTAACGTCAAAAACCTGTTCGCGGCCTCTGCGAAGAACCGTGATTCTTATTTTCTGTCCCTCTTTCCTCTGATGAATCTCTTCAACTAAGTCCTCAACACTGTTCAGCGCTGCGCCGTCCATTCTCAGAATTATGTCTCCATCCACTATTCGAGTCTTCGGCTGGGCTTCCGTTGACTACTCTTGTCACAAGAACTTCCCCCTCCACAGGCGAATTGAAGTATCTGGCTATGTCTTCGGTGAGGCTTAACCCTATTATTCCCAGCCACGACCTCATGGAAACACCGTTCTTTACCGTTTCGCCGGCACAATCCTTGGCCGAGTTTATCGGAATGGCAAATCCGATTCCCTGCGCATATGGAATTATGGCCGTGTTCATTGCCACAATCTTCCCGTCAAGACTTACGAGGGGACCGCCACTGTTGCCAGGGTTTATGGCAGCGTCTGTCTGAACAAGATTCTCCAGCATTTCGCTTTCGGACTCTATGGTTCTGTTCACGGCGCTTACTACACCTGAAGTCACTGTTGGACCGCCAGCCAATCCGAACGGGTTTCCAATTGCATAGACCCTCTGTCCGACTCTCAACTCGTTTGAGTCTCCAAGCTCAGCGGCTGTAAGGCCAAAAACCGTGTGCAATTCGTGCAGCAAGGACTCGTGGTTTGGCATTTGCGCGGCTGGCTTGTCTTCTCATTCAACAAGCTTCTGATACTCAGAGTTTATTTCGTTGTATCTTGTTCGAATGAATGATGCTATTCTTCTCCAGTCATCTGCCATCCTTGGCCAATCTTCTCTCTTAGGGAGTCTGCTCACGTAATCCTTCAAGGCTGGTTGACATCTGATGGTGCCTTTGCGCCAATCTATTTCCACAAGTCCAGCGCGTCGCAGGTGATGGAGACCGTGCACAAACTGGTCCGAATCAATAGGGTACGCTGCAATCTCTCTCAGGTCATTCAACAGCAGGTCCGTTGAGACCTCGTTCTCGAAATGCAGGCTTATTATCCCAACCATGTTTTGGATTAACCTCGCTGTTGGGGTTGGGTAAGGCGGCCCTTTCTGAGGAACCGTAATCTGCTCCAAGCGATGGGCATATCTCTTGTAGAAGGCTCTTTTGAGAGTCTCAACCATCGTCAAATAGGCAGCAACGAACACAGCGAGGAAGACAAAGAACAGGGCCGAGGGGTCTTGGAACTTGAACAAGTCTCCTATCGGCGTGAGTGGCAACACAATGGCGAAGGCGACTACGCTCAGGCTGCTGATCAGCAATGCCTTGCTTGGCTTGCTTTTGAAGAAGGGCGATCTTCTGGTTCTTATCGTGAATATGACCAGCGTTTGTGTGCACAAAGATTCGATGAACCAGGCTGTCTGGAATAGTGGTGCGTTGTTCCAAGCATCGAAAACATAAAGCATTATGAAAAAGGTTAGGAAGTCAAAAACTGAGCTTATGGGTCCGAAGTAGATCATGAAGTTTCTGATGTAGGAAATGTCCAGTCTCTTCGGTTTTTCAATGTACTCCGGGTCAACGTTGTCTGTCGGGATAGCCAGCTCCGAAGTGTCGTATAGCAGGTTGTTCAGAAGGATTTGTGTCGGAAGCATGGGCAGAAACGGCAGAAACAGAGACGCTCCTGCCGCGCTGAACATGTTTCCGAAGTTTGAGCTCACTCCCATCATGATGTACTTCATTGTGTTGCCGAAGGTTTTCCTGCCTTCCAGAACTCCTTCTTCCAGCACTCTCAAGTCCTTGTGCAGGAGGATGATGTCTGCCGATTCCTTGGCCACGTCCACTGCGTTGTCAACGGATATGCTGACGTCTGCCACTCTCATTGAGGGAGCGTCGTTTATGCCGTCGCCGAGGAACCCTACGACGTGGCCGTTGCTTTTCAACGCGTTGATTATCCTGTCTTTCTGGGCAGGTGTGACTCTTGCGAAGATGTTCGCTTGTTCCACAACTCTTGCGAGTGCGTCATCGTTTATCTTGCCGAGATCGCTTCCGAGAACAACTCCTTTGATTGTGAAGCCAAGTTGCTCGCAGACCTTCCTTGTCACGAATTCGTTGTCGCCAGTCAGGACCTTCAGCTCTACACCGCTTTTTGTCAACAGCTGCAGAGATTCCTTTGCAGTTTCCTTTGGCGGATCCATGAAAGCGACGAAGCCCAAGAACACCATGTCGGTTTCGTCGTTGATCGAGTAGACGGATTTTTCTTCTTTGACTTTCTTGTAGCAGATGCCGAGGACTCTGAATCCTTCTGCGCTCAGGTCGTAGTATTTCTGTTCGATTTTTCTCTGTATTTCGCTTGTTATGTCGAGTATTCTTCCAGAAGACTCGTAGTACGCACACATCTTGATGATTTCTTCGGGCGCTCCCTTGGTTATGAAGAACCTCTGCCTCTCACGTTCAGTTACAACGGAGACTCGTCTTCTTGTGAAGTCGAAGGGAACTTCGTCTATTTTCTGAAAGCCTGTGACGTTGACTTCCTTGTGTTCAAGGATTGCGTCATCAAGCGGGCTCTTAAGGCCCGTTTCATAGTAGCTGTTTAGAAAAGAGTAAAGCAGAACCTTGTCGTTGTCTTTTCCTTCCATGTCTACGTGCAACATGAGCGTAACCTTGTTCTCAGTCAACGTTCCAGTCTTGTCTGTGCAGAGAACGTCCATGTTGCCAAAATTCTGAATCGATGACAACTGCTTCACTATGACGCCTTTTTTCGACATTTCGAGCGCGCCTTTCGAGAGGTTTATGGAAAGAATCACAGGCAACAGTTCAGGCGTTAAACCCACAGCCAAAGCAACTGCAAAAAGCAGGGATTCCAATACGCCTCGGCGGTATAGGGCGTTTATGAAAAAAACGAACATAACGAGCAGGAAGGTTACTTCCATGATCATGTATCCGAAGCGTTTCAACCCCCTTTCGAATTCAGTTTCAGGCCTTCTTTCAACGATTCTCTTCACAATCTTCCCATATTCCGTGTAGCTTCCAGTTTTCACAACAACGGCCATGCCTGAACCGCTTACCACCGAGGTGCCCATGAAAAGGTAGTTGCTCCAGTCCGTCACCGTGGAAACGCATTGAGGCGACACCGGCGAGGCTGTTTTTTCAACCGGGAATGACTCCCCTGTTAAGGCTGACTGATCTATGAAAAAGTCTTTGCTGCTGATCAGTCTCGCGTCTGCAGGCACTATGTCGCCGGCGGAGAGGCATACTATGTCGCCTGGGACGACTTCTGACAGCTTGATTTCGTGTTGAGTCCCTTCCCTTACGACCGTCACGGTGGTTGCGACTCTTTCCTTCAGTTCGTCAGCGGCTTTCTCGGCCTTGGATTCCTGCAGAAAGTTGAGAATGACGCTCATCAGGACTATTATGACGATGATTATCGCGTTCACTATCTCGCCGAGCAAGCCTGAGATCATACCTGCGAGGAGCAGTATCAGGATCAAGGGGTTTTTGAAAAGCAACAAAAACTTGATTACGGCTGTTCTTCTTTCCTTTTTCGCCACCTCATTGTAGCCGTAGATTTGAAGACGCTTCTCAGCCTGATCGGATGTGAGGCCTGACTGAGAAGTGTTCAGCTTGGCCAAAACATCATTGACTGACAGACACAGAACGTCCTCGTTACTTATGGACTGTGCCCAACCTTCTGTGTTCCCCGCGTTCCGCTTCTGAACGGTGTCTGCCCTCTTCATATTCTTCACCATTAATAATTAGTTGCGACTGCTGCCGAGTCGGCAAGTCTGCGTTTTAGATGCTGAATGCACAACTACGTCTTATAATCGTTTCGACGATGCAAACCTCGCTTGTCTATCCGCCTGGAGAACCGTGAAAGGGCACGTTCTTCCAGAGAATATCCCACCAATCCGCTTCAGTTATGGTTTCACCTTTAACGAGGATTTCCAGAATCTCTTTCAGAAGCTCGTGATGTCTCTTCTCGTCCGCCAATATGGCGTTCAGGAGAAGCTTTACCTTCTTGTTTTCAACTGTGGGCAGGGCGTTGCTTATTTTCTCGATGAGCTCTGCTTCCAGTTCAATGTGTTTTTCGACTAGCTTCTTCTGTTGGTCGAGATTCTCTTGCGTGAGGGCTTGTGGGACGCTTGTCAACAGTTTGACTGCCGAATCGTACATTTCCGCGTGCTTAACGGAATCTAGGGATATTCCATTCAAAACACCTTTGATGGTGGGGTTTCCGATGTCGGTTAAAGACTTGTTTAATGAGCTCACAATCTGATGTTCGATTCTTATCTGTTTGTTGAGGAAGTTGATCAGTTGCTCGTTTGAACTCAGAATCTTTGCCTCCTTTATCTAGGAAAAAGTCAGGCTTTGTGCATAAGGTTTTCGGCAAGATATGCTGGTTTGGAGCTGGGGATGGGAATTGAACCCACATACAGCGGCTCTGCAGGCCGCCGCCTGAACCGTTCGGCCACCCCAGCACCTCTACATATCCTAAAAACCGAGATAAATACTATTAGCCCACTCCAAGCTTTTCCACAATGTCCCTGTAAACCTTCAACGCTGCCTTTTCGTCTTCAACATTCTTTATGAGCATGCGGCCACCGCCGAACAGGCTGACCTCGAAACTCTTGTAGCCGAATACTATGGCAAACTGAGACTTCATCCGAACCTTGAAAAGATGCCTGATTGACTCGTAGACGTCGTCAAGGTCTATTCTCCATGGTTTTTCAGGGTTTATGTTAGCCGTTTTCTCCCCGCAAAGCCAAACCAACTTCTCCTTTCTTCCCGCGGCTCCAACCGTGCGCTGGCAGGCTGGGCAGTTCAGCCTTTTGGAAATGTCTATGGTCGTGAAGTACATGTCGCTGAAATCGCAGATCATCAGCTTGCCCTTCAACATTGAACCCATGCCTGTTAAGACCTTTACTGTTTCCATGGCCTGCATTGTTCCAATAATTCCCGGTGTGGCTCCGAGTACGCCTCGAACCTCGCACGTTAACAGGTTGCTGTTGTCAAGATTTGGAAAAACGCATTCCAAGCATGGAGTTTCGGGCGGGGCAAAAACTGAAAGGTCCCCTTCCATTCCTATGGCTGCACCGAAAACGTACGGTATTCTGAGCTTTGCGCATGCACGGTTCACCAAATACCGCGTGTGCATGTTGTCCAAGCCGTCAACTACGCAGTCCATTCCAGACAGGATCTTCTCAACATTGCTCGCGTTCACGTTTTCTGGAATTGGCTCAGACTTCACCAAGGGATTAACCTTTCCAAGCCTCTTGGCCGAAGCCTCAACCTTCGGATAATCCAAGTCGTCTATGCTGTAAAGAATCTGCCTGTGCAGGTTACGCAGTTCCACCGTGTCCTGATCCACCAGCCGCAAGTGACCAACTCCTGCGAGAGCCAAATATAGCGATGAAACGGTGCCGAGCCCGCCGAGGCCGATGACTGCAACCTTTGACTGTGCGAGTTTCCTCTGTCCCCTTCGTCCGAGCTCTTTCAGAACGATTTGACGACTGTAAAACTCTCCATAGACTGAGATTTTCTTGTTCTTGGTCATCCGGCCCGTTCTCCTCACACAGTGATGTTTCCAATCAGCCCTTATATCTGCCTTTTTTCAGAAACTGCTTCTCATAAATCTCCCTGACTCTCTGTATGGTATCTGCTTCCTCTCGAGCCTTGTCTGGCCTCAGCCTGGTTATTCGGGCGAAACGCAAAGCCATGCCAGACTTGTATTTCGGGCTTCTTTGAATCTCATTGTAAGCCACTTCGACCACTATCTTCGGAATGACAACAGTCCTTCTGTGCTCATCCTTTACGGTCAGCTCCTTAAGCTGCCTCGTTATCTCGATGATTTCGGCATCGGTGAGTCCCTTGAAAGTCTTGCCAACGGACAAGAACTCCCCAGTTTCAGCGTCTCGCGCTGCAAGGTAATAGTCTGAAAGCCAATTATGCCTACGCCCATACCCATACTCTGCCGCGACAATGACCAAGTCTAACGGTTCGAGAACGGGCTTTATCTTCAACCAACGTTTTCCGCGGATCCCCGGCGTGTATTGGCTGTCAATCTTCTTCGCCATCAATCCTTCATGCCCCGCATCCATGGCTTCCTTCAGAAACCGTTGTGCCTCCTCAACCTTGTCCGTGACAATCTGCTTTGTGAGCGGTATTTTCCCCGCGTTCTCAGCCAGAATCCTTCTTCGCTGAAGGTACGGAGCCGAGATTAGGCTTTCTCCATTGAGGTACAAGATGTCAAAAACGTACAGCCTGACAGGAATCTTTTCAGCCGAGTCCTCTATGCCGTGGACTCTTCTGAATCGACGCATCAAATGCTGAAAGGGAATAGGATTGCCAGAGTCGTCAACAGCTATGACTTCGCCCTCCAGAACCGCCTCCCTTGCAAGTATGTTCTCTCGAGCTGTCTGAACGACTTCAGGCAGGCTTTCAGTCACATCGGTCAGTCTTCGGCTGTAGATTCGTACCCTGTCATCGAGCTTGTGAATTTGCACTCTGGCGCCGTCGTATTTGTACTCAAACGCTGTTCTGCCACCGTGTTCCTTCAGAGCCTCAAAAACGTCTTCCTCCATCTGGGCCAGCATGAGCTGGACAGGTCTGAAAATCTTGAAACTGACCGTTGACAAGGCTTGGCTACCTTCCGTTTTGGCCTTCGCTGCGACTTCACCTATGTCCGCCGTAATCATGCTTGCGTTCTGCACAGTCTGCAAGGGAATTTGGAAGGCTTTCGAAACCGCTTGTTCCGTCAGCCCTTCGTGAAAGCCTGTGCGCGTGTCGCCCGTGAAGATCTTGACCAGATACTTGGCT
>JALHSY010000140.1 GCA_022865455.1 Candidatus Bathyarchaeota archaeon | reverse complement strand
GAACCGAGAGTGTTCATGAGGTAAGGAACTGGAAAATCCGTATTCGCTCTTGAATGTGATGTGAATCAACAACACGGTTATTGAGTGATGTGGGAATGAAAGCAAGAATTAGGGAGTATCAAGGGTCGGACAGAACTGCGTTTGTGAAGCTTATGGAACAGTTGATGGATTACATAGTCTCTATAGACGATTTGAAAAGAATACGGCGTATGCCTGAATTTGGTGAAAGCTATACTCAAAGAACACTTCAAAAAGTCGCTGAAAACAACGGAATTATCTATGTTGCGGAACTCGATTCGGAGCTTGTTGGTGTCGTCGTGGGGACAATTCCTGAGCAGTCCAAAGAAGACCAGCTTGAGCATGTACCTTCAAAATGTGGGGAAGTGTTGGAACTTGTAGTGAAAGCTGGATACAGGGGTAAGGGCGTTGGAACCATGTTGATGAACAAGCTGGAAGAATACTTCAAAGAGAACAATTGCAACATGTTAGGAGTTGGGGTCTTAGTTCCTAACAAAAATGCTCATCGCCTATACAGCAAGTTAGGCTACAAAGATAGAAGCTTCTACATGACTAAGGACCTTCAAGATCAGGAATGAAACGAAACAGCTTCCTCGAATCTAAGAAGAAATGAAAAAGTGAGCAACGACAGAAGATACCTCTAGCAGTCTTTATTATTACGTAATTGCTTAATATTTGCTCAGAAGAAAACGGTCATGTGAAGACGGACTTCAGGAGACATCTCCACTTTCGCATGCGTGTTTGATGGTTAATAAAAAAGGAGGGTTATTTGCGTTTTCTGAACAGTTTTCCGCCGTCATTGTATTCGCCTGTTATGTATTCGAATCCCGCTTCTATCAGGTCTGTTGCGTCTTTGACGTTGACGGCTACTTTGCAAGTCCATTCTTCATCGTTCAGGTTCAGCAGTTGCGTGTAAATTAGGGTCGTTTCTATTTTGCGGTGTCCCATTTGCTGTTTTACGTGTAGGATGTCTCTTGTTTTTGCGTATAGCGTGGTGGCGAAGTAGTGTCGGAAGTCGTAGAGTCTGATGGTTTTGAATGTTGGGTCGTTCAGTTTTCTGGCTAGGTTGTTTCTCATTTGTCTGTAGTATTTCCCGTAGTTTTCGGCGGTGTCTTTGAACAGCTTATCATTTGGGCTTAGCTTGTGTCTGCCGATGTGGTCTTGTAGCGATGCTTGCAAGTTGTTGCTGATTTTCAGTCTTCTTGCTGAACCGTGTTTGGCTGTGGTCGGGTAGATTAGTTTCTGCTCAAGGTCTAGGTCTTTGACTTTGAGGTTGTGCAGTTCGATTGGTCTTAAGCCCGTTTCCATGCTGATTGACAGTTTGATTGACATTGTTTTTCTAGCGTATGCGATTAGCATTTCCAGCTTTTGCGTTGTGGGAATCTTTATCGCTTTTGCCTCTGGCTTGTAAAGTGGCATGTTCCATGCTATCTGGTAGTATTGGCAATATTTGTTGTATGCTATGCACAGGCTCTTTTTGTAGCCGTCTGACACGTTCTTGCTTGCTATGAACCGTTTGACTTGTTCAGGTTCGCTCAGGTCTGCGTGTTGGCTGATGTGCGTTAGCGATTTGTCTACGAATTCTATGCTGTAGTCGCTTCTGCCGTTGTTCTTCATCTGTGCCAATACGTTCAGGATTTGGGGTGGGTTACAGCAATTAAGCATGGCATACCGTGATTTGGGCATGGCGTCTTGGTTGTAACCCGCCTTTTGTCCAGTGTGGCATTCGGCTAATCGGGCTACCCGCGCCTCAGGCAGATTCCTCACCGGCGTCTGTTTGCCCTTTCCACTCGCAGGACGGCCGTTTCACCGTTTCCACCCAGCATTCTCAGCACCTTCGCATGCATCATCGGCCCTTGCACGGGTGGACGTTTCGTTTCTGCTCCGTAGCCAAGGCTCTCGCCTTACGCCCTTGCGGACGTTGCAATTCTGCACGTGGGCGGAGTTTCCTCAAGCCTCTCAATGAGGCTCGAAAGCCACATGCCAACTCGCCAGCCCAACATGATAATGCGCAGCGGTCTGGAATAAGAATTTTGGAAACCTTATCTTGCGGCAACTTCAACTATGACACAGAAGGGCTACTAAGTCATGTCCAAGCGAGTCATTCTGGTCACAGGGACACCGTGCGTTGGAAAAACCTCAGTTTCACGACTGCTCGCATCCAAACTAAACGCTGAATACGTGAACTTGACAGACCTAGCCATTCGGGAAGGCCTCATTTCAGGCAAGGACAAGGAACGCGACTCAATAATCGTTGACGAGAACAAAATGCGAAAAAAGCTTCATGAACTCATTGACAGCAGCAACAAGAAAGACATCGTCATCGACGGACACTACGCGGTTAGTGTTGTTCCCAAAAACCTTGTGACCTACATTTTCGTGTTAAGACGCGACCCCGTTGAGCTCAAGAAACTTATGCAGAGCTCAGGGTTCACCGACCGCAAGCTGTGGGAGAACTTGGCCTCAGAGATTCTGGACGTCTGTTTGGTCGATGCTCTAAACGTTCACAGCGAAGAAAAGGTGTGCGAGCTGGATAACTCTGGCAAAAGCGTTGAGGAAATTGTGAGCGAGATTCTGACGGTTCTGGAGAGGCACAAGAAGTGTGGTGTGGGTCTTGTTGATTGGCTGGGTAAGTTGGAAAGCGAAGGCGTGTTGGACGATTATCTCAAAATCTAGCTTATCTTAAACTCAGAGCCACCTGGCGTTTTGCAAGCAACGTTATTTTCCTTCTGTTTGCGTAGGATTTGGCGTGGTCGCTGAACTTTTCGCCTATAATGATTGGGTTGGACAGGCTCACGTCTTCCGAAGCCTTGTCGCTGTTTATAATGACATTAACGCCTATCGTTCGGTTCCAGTCTCTAATCCAAACTCCCTGCGCCACACGCCCCTTCTGAACTATCAGATCAAATCTTCTGG
>JALHSY010000139.1 GCA_022865455.1 Candidatus Bathyarchaeota archaeon | reverse complement strand
TTGGGCGACGCTGGGACTGCTGAAATGCAAGGCCTTTTGGACTTCTCGGATGCTTAGAGAGCGGCCATTCTTCAGGAGAAGCCAGTAAACTTTCCAGTCTTTGCCGCGAAGAGCGTATTCAAACTCTGTCTCGTCTTGAACTTTCAAAGAATCGTACTCTTCTTCAGTTACCGTTCCAAGATTCGCTACTTATAATTCTAATCATTAGAACAATGCTTGCACTAGCTTTTTGCAAGGGCTGGCGTGTTGGTTGTAACCCCACTGAAGGTGGAGATGTCTCCCGCAAAACCCCTCTTTTTTCTCGTCTAGCCGCTGTGAACACAATGATTAGCGTTTCAGTTTTGGATTGATTCATAAGATGCGCGATTAGCGTTTGAAGAACTTTCGCTGCAACATGTGCGCTTACGAACGCCTAGAATACACGTCAAGAGGTTGCGTTTGATTCAGTTTGTGTTGCTTCTTTGTTTTTTGATGCTTCTAGAGGAAGGTTCCATAAATAATAATAGAGACGATGTGCTAGAACAGCTGGCCAGTCTTATTAGGAAGGAGGAATGAAGATGAAGATGGTACTGTTCATTTCTGTGCTTGTTTTGCTTTTGACTAACATGCTTGCATTCTCGTTCAATCTTCAGGACTTTAAGGCGAGTGGAACAGTTTACATTGGGGTTGATGGGAGCATTGATCCGCCAAACACTTCTATTTCAACAGTTAGCAATGTGACTTACACTTCAAAAGATGATGTTGTGGCAGAGGGCGCGGGCATTGTTGGAAATGCAGGTATCGGTGAATCAGAAGAGGTTTTGATGGGAAAATCGGAAATTTCGAGGCATAGGATTACACCTTTTGAGGTAGAAGAACTGAAGAAGCGCGTTGGGATTTGGGAAGAGGGCAAGAATTATTCACAGAAAATTAATGGGCACGGAACTGGACTTCGTCCCCCGACCGAGAAAGAATGGGTACAGATTGCGAAAGATGCATATGTGGTTGAAAAAGTCGTGTTGAAGGATGTTGATCTTTCTCAAAGCAGTGTAGACCTTACCACCATGCCATGGTTCCCGCCAATAGGCGACCAAGATGGCGAAGGTTCATGCACTTGCTGGGCTGTAGGGTATTACATGAAGACTTTTCAGGAGGCTAAGGAACACAGCTGGGACTTGTCTGAAGCTACATGGAGCGGAGGACAGCCAAGCGTCGAATATCAAGATCGAATAATTAGCCCGGATTTCATCTATCACCTTATTAATGGTGGTGTTGACGGAGGCTCATCGTCTTGGACTGCCATTAATTTAATATGTTCTATTGGTGCGAGCTCCTGGGAGAAAATGCCATACAATCCAGATGATCATGCCACTTGGCCTTCTGAAGAAGCATGGAGGGAAGCACCATTGTACCGTGGCAATAGTAGCGGATGGAATGAATTATATGTTGACACGAATGACGGCTTAACAAGTTTGAAGAATTGGATAGCGTTGAACAACCTTGCGGCAATAGGCATTGACGGCAGCAAGATTGCAAATATGTGGGGTTCACTTTTGACGGGTAATGATGCCTTAACGCTTGATAATTACCATCCACCATGGGATTATAATTCGTGGCACGAAGTGACGGTAGTCGGCTACGATGACAATTTTGTGTACAGTGAACAAGGGCAAACTCACTATGGTGCTTTTAAGATAGCAAATTCTTGGGGAATAGGAAGTCTGCTCAATCCGTGGGAACATATATACGATGGCTGTTTCTGGATATCTTATGAAGCAATGAAGCAACACGTTAGATCATGTGAATTCTATCATGACAGAATTGGTTACGAGCCTGAACTAGTTGCATCATTTAGAATAACGCACTCAAAGCGAGGAGAATGCAGTCAAGGATTCGGCTCAATTACGGTTGGAGTAGGATCGCAAACAAAAAGCTTTAGCGACTACATAGTGGGTGGTGATCAACCCTTCTGTTCAAATAACATATTGTTTGACATTACAGAATTTAAAGATGCCATTCCAAATATGTATGGTCAGCAATTCTTCCTAGAAGTCTATGATGGAGGCAGCTCTGCAACAGGAACAATAACGAAGTTTGCGGTCGAATACGCGGAGTCGACGAATCCGCCAATTTCAACCATAAACGGCGGTAGTGCTTACGCATACGTTACGTTGTCCCCTCTGGAAACGAACTGGAGAACAGGAAACCAAGTCAACTCAGACAATGACTTCCTTGATTCCAAAGTTTCGATGGCAACCGACAGTAATGGCTACCTATATGTTGCTTATGACGACTTATATTCGGCGACCAATCAATATGCAGTTTTCATACGTCGTTCTATTGATGAAGGCAGAACTTGGTCGACGATATATGTTGCCTCTGACTCGACTCATAATGTACGTTATCCCTCAATCGCAATTGATCCATATAGTAATGATGTTTTTGTAGCAGTCGAACGTGAGTGGACACCCAATGATCACGATATTTTCGTCGTTCGTCGCGTAAATGGAGTCTGGAGTTGGAATGCGATAGCAAACGTTTTGGGAAGCGATGACAGGTTTCCGAGCATCACCTGTGAATATCAATATGGCGGAGGGAATTGGCAATATGTTTCATACGAATATGTGTACACGTATAATGACCGCGATTTGATGTTTGCTAAGTCAATAGATCACGGTGCGAGTTGGTCTATCCAGAAGCTTTACGGGAACTGGCCTGACTATAACGTCCACGCACAAACGAGCATAACAAACGCTGAGGGTTACATCTACATCGCTTATAAATGGGGCGCTGACTACAATAGTGCTTGCGAAATCATTCTGGTTCGTTCTACAGACTTCGGCAACACTTGGACACAGCTCATGGATGTTGATGGATTGCCCAATGGTTGCAGTTTTCCATCTATTGCCGCAACACACGGCGGCAGCACTGTCATGATAGCTTTTCAGTATGACTGGTCTGCAAGCGACATTGACATTCGCTATTCCTACAGCACTGACAAAGGAACGAACTGGGTGAAAGGCTATTCATTATTTGCGTCTGGCTTAGAAGACGAAAAACTGCCAACATTAACGGTTGATGGCGGAGGATCTACTGGAAACGATGTAAGAGGATACTTTCACATAGCCTGTAAGGTCGGTAGTTACGTAAAATACAGAAGGGCACATTACAGTGTTCCGTATTCTTGGGACAGTCCTATCACTGTAAGTGAAAGATGGATAGGAAAAAGCATAGCAATTGCGACACAATATAGAAGCGAAACTGCCGAGTTTCATCCTTATGTTTCTTGGAATGACGAACGAACCAATAACATATATTGCTCCACCATCGGTCACGTGCACAACCTCAATAACGGATTGAAATATGAGTCGATTCAAGAAGCTATCAACGCGAATGAAACGCTAAGCGGTCACACTCTCCTTGCTGAGTCAAGAACATACAATGAAATAATATTCATAAACAAGAGCGTAACTCTTCTTGGAGAAAACTGGACTGATACGACAATTTATGGCAAAGGCTATAACTATGCCGTTGAAGTGTCTGCAAATGGCTCAGTTATAGACGGCTTTACCGTAAAAAACGGATACCCTGGTATTGGGGTCCATAGTTGCAGCAATGTAACCATTCAAAACAATCTGATTACTGATAATGAAATAGGAATTGCTCTGGATTATGGCTCTTCCTCCAACAAGATCCTACAGAACAATGTGACTCTAAACAGATGGTATGGGATATGGATTCTCGGGTCACCTGACAATTTCCTAAGAAATAACAGCATGACCGCCAACATGTACAATTTTGGGGTTCAGGGAGAAAGCCTCTCCGCGTTTATCCAAGACATTGATGTCTCAAACACGATTGAATACAAACCAATCGTATTTTGGACGAACGAACGAGGCAAGACCGTTCCCGTTAATGCTGGATACGTAGCACTCATAAATTGTACCCAAATAACTCTGGAGAATCTCAACCTCGCTAGCAACGGAGAAGGTTTATTGTTTGCATACACAACAAATTCAAGCATAGCCAAAAGTAACATAACGAACAATGAGTGTGGCATTCGCTTCTACAACTCTTCAAGCATCACCGCATTTAAGAACGCCCTGTCACGCAATCAAGTCGGAATTGGCCTCTTCTATTCTCTCAACAATCGTATAATTCAAAACAACCTAACAGCCAACGATTGGGGTATCTATTTGACTGTTTCTTCTGACAACATTGTTATTAGGAACGATGTAGAAGGGAACAAAGATACAGGCGTCCGTTTCTGGAATTCCTCCAACAACTCCTTCCACCACAATAACTTCATGAACAACACAAATCAAATATATGATTATGCATGGGATTATCCAGAATATTATTCGCCCTCGATAAACGTTTGGGATGACGGTTACCCATCTGGCGGAAACTATTGGAGTGACTACAACGGAACAGACTTGAACACTGGTCTTGATCAGAATGTGACGGGGAGCGATGGAATAGGTGATACACCATATACTATTGATGAAAATAGCACCGATAAGTATCCGCTGATGCGCCTTTGGGCATCACCTGACATCGCAGTTTTGAACGTTACGCCTTCCAAACTCAATGTTAGACAAGGGGTTCTGATCCACGTAAACATAACTGTTATGAATCAAGGAAACAAAATTGAAGGCTTTAACCTCACAGCCTACGCCAATACAACATCTCTCCAGACGCAGTACTTTACTCTGGTAAGCAGCAATTCTACAACCTTCACATATGCTTGGAACACTTCTGGATTTCTCGAAGGGCACTACACGATAAGCGCATACGCCTCACCAGTGGAAGGCGAAACTGATACAGCCGACAACTTGAAGGTTGACGGGGCCGTAAAAATCGACATGACACCCCCTACCATAGTTATTCTTTCCCCACAAAACAAGACTTATTACTCAGACTCTATTCCATTAACGTTCATCATCGATGAGCCTACGTCTTGGATAGGCTATAGTCTAGATAATCAACCAAACATAACAATAAGTGGAAATACTGTCGTAAATGTAGAAAATGGGTTGCATCAGATAGTAGTCTATACCAACGATACAGCAGGCAACATGGGTTCCTCTTATTCCGTCCACTTCGCAGTTAATTCGTCTCTTTATGACCCTTGGAAAACAAGCTTCATAGGTTTGGGTGGATATCCTATTGTGGATTTTGCAGTTTACGACGGGAAATTGTATGCAGCAGCCGATAACACGCTGTATGTATATGATGGGTATAGCTGGAACATAATCAATACACCTACGTTCGTAGTTTCGCTTGAGCCTTACCAAGACAAGCTTGTTGTTGGTGGACAAGGTGGGTTGTACTCATTTGACGGAGCAGCATTCAACCTAGTCTTTACAGTCCCTACATACATCAAGGTGTTAGGAGTCTACAACAACACCCTTCACGCTGGGACAATACTTGACAAACCACCTACTCTTTACTACTGCAACGGTTTGGTTGACAACCCAGCAGACTGGCATGTTGAAACTGACTTCTCAGCTGTGCTGAGCTTCTCTGGAGCTTTTGGCAGCATAGACTCTTTTGGAGTTTACGATAATGCCATGTACGTGGGTTCTGGAGGAAAATTGTATTCTTTCAATGGAGCAAGCTGGAGTATCGCAGCCAGCTACGACGACGTTTATGCTTTTCTCGACATGCAAGTCTACAATGGCAAATTGTACTTAGCGACGAGGGATCAAGGTTGGAGAAAACCAATGTATCTCGGAGGTTCAGGCTTCTCCGGAAGAGTAATCGAGTTTGACGGTGAGAACTGGATAACAGCGTTCGACCATGATTATTGGATTTATTCGCTTGAGGAGTATGATGGCAAACTCTACGCTGGAACGGCAAACAAGATCCTCACCTACAACGGAACAAGCTGGGAAACCTCATTCAGCGCTACAGAGGGAGCATACTACGCCATATCGATGATAAACTATGACGGCAAGATCTATGCGGGAATGGGCAACGGCTACATGTTCGCAGACCCAGCACCACTCAAAGCAGAACATGAAACCATCGTAGTTCCAGAGTTTCCATCAACAACCATCCTAGCAGTCTTCACGACCGTAACCATGCTTGCAGCAGCCTTAACCAAAAAGAACCCAACCAAAAGACTCGATTAGGTCCTATTCCCAATTTTCTTTCTTCCAGAACATGTAGATCTTTGTCTGCATCAAGAAACCGCGGATCTTGATGAGTCCTGCAAGCTGCTCCAAGGTTGCAGCATTCACCTTCTTCTCATAATCTGCGATATGCCCGAATGGAAGGCCTGAGCTGAAAAACTTTGAGAAGCGCGGATGGTCGGCTTTAATGAAGGCCTCCCTAACCCTTTCCAGGCCGTCGGCATTGAGTGCTTGAAGTCTCTGGAATACATGGTTCCCGCTTCCAAGCAGCTGATCATTAAACTCGACCTCTTGAAGAACTCTGGAAAGAGTGGACAAAATTCGTCATAGATAAGACTGGCTCTGCAAGGAAAATAAGTGAGGAAATTGAAAACGCACTTAAACAGTGCATGAAAACAGATAAGCCTTCTGGCGAGTGAAACGGTCACAACTGCTACTGACGGGGAAGACAGCAATAGGTTAACTTATTTGTCATAGGTGATTAAGCGCAAATCTGTTTCCTAACTTGTTATCTTTATTCCCATGGATTTTTGGATTTTGTCCGCGAACTCTTTCTGTTCAGATGTGTAGTTATGAATCTCCTGATAATATTCGATAGGTGACTTCAATCTGGTCATGGAACTGTAGTAGTCCAAGGCCCAATTGGGCTTCGTACATTGAAGCGCGAAGACCTCAAAGATTCTGTTTTGTTTGCCAAGAATTTCGGTCTCATCAACTGTTACGAATATTACCCATTTATTGGTTTGAAATTGGTACTTCAAAGCTGAAGCTAGATGGTCCACATCTTTGGGATTTCCAATGAGGGTCTTGAGAATTAGCAAGGACGTAATCGCTATATCTGGATCAATGTCTATGGTTTTTATACCCATGAAGGGAGCTTTCAATTCATGTTCTATGATGGTAAGGTTTGTAACAAGTGAGCTCAAGAAATCATCTGGTGTTATTGTAAAGCCATCTTTCATAGAATGTAACTGAACGGAGACATAATTTTCAATTGTACCAGTTATTTCATTTCGCACGTTGGACCTTTCGGGAAACTGCAACCTAATACCTTTTTTCCTCTCTGCGAAGAAATCTGCCAATAACTTTCCATGTCTGTTGGTCAATGCCGTTATTCCTTGTTTTCCCAGGAAGGGTTTCAGATTAGAGCGAATATCGGAAACAATAATGGTATAGGCCCTTTCTATTAGATCTATTGCTTCCTTTTTTACAGAGGAACATATCATGCATCGGTTTCCAGATTCTTTCAATAAGACATCTGATGATTTTCGCACAGACTCTAGAGGGTGAGGAAGCAGAATACATGAATCAAGGAAGAATCCTTCAACCTGTCCAAAAGACATCTTTGTCCTTCTTATCTATCAATGATCTGCATTATTTCTAGTATGGCTCTTACATCGCTTTCAGTTTCGTGTTTTTCTACGAATGGATGGAATTCAAGCCTTGACATGCTTAGCTTCTCGGCTTCTTGAACAATCTTCTGAAGTTCAGAGATGAGATCTCGCAATATTCCTTCATCCAAAAGGCTCTTCTTGACAAATTTGTCTTTGAATACTTCATCTATGTTTGATGAATTGTTGAAATCGACATACCAGACGAGCTTCACTCTTTGGCGTTCCATCTGTTTTTGTCTTTCATTGAATTCTTTGATCCAGAGATTATGCGTATCGCATATCTTTTCAAATTTTGGTCGGTTGCTGCGACTTGCAAGAAGATTCCGCCATTCCTTGCGGATTTCCTTGTCAAATATATCAGTGTGGTCTTTTTCTATTAAGATAGAGTCTCCGATTGATTTCAGGAAAGACAAAGGCAAGTCGGAGTTCAAGAACATTTTCGAGACATGAAACATCTTTGAGTCCATATCTTGCTTCAGTTTCTCATGATAGGTAAAAATCTCTCGGAAATACGAATCCATGGAATTGTTCATGCTCTTTGCGTATCTGCCTATTTCGACCGCTTTTTCGAATAACTCATCCTTCCTCAAATCTGAGTCTATATCCTTTCTAAGAAACTCCTTTAGAATATCCATGCTCAAGTGTTCTGGGATGGGGATCTCTTCTAGTAAACTGAGATTGTCCTCAATAGTTTCAGAGATCGCAGTTTTGTAATCTTTGAAAGCATCTTTAACGTTTTGAAATTCCAGAGGGAAGGAAGTGTCATTCCTGATAATTTTTGGTAAAGAAAAACCTTTTGCGGCTTGGTCCGATAGCATTATCTTCACTTTGGTACTACATTTCTAGATTGTAGATCGATATTTAAACTTTGATACTTAAGTATATTGATTCGGTTGTTTATTTCCATTCCTCTACGGGGATATGCTGGTGCTTTACTTGAAGCTCAATAAGCGTAATCTGAAGCTCTCTTTCCTCATCATGCTCTTCACAGCCCAAGCCGCCATCAACACTCACAAACCAGGCAAAGCCAGAAGCATAAGGTACTTCGCAAACTAATTTAGGAACACACATGCGCACTTTCTACAGCAAGGGGAAGACCTCGACCTCTTTCCATCCTTTCTGCTCCAGCAGTTTTGACAACGCCTTCTCCGCGTAGCCTTCTTCCTTCACTATTAATGCCATTACGGCAGCACTAGGTATAGCTTTAATAGGTAATCCGTAGAGTCCAGATTCAGGGATTTTTGCTCTAACGACATTGCATTTGTTGAAAGGGATCAATCGTTTGCGACCTTGCCACACATCATAGCGCCAACAATCAGGGGGAGCAGGTCTGGGTCCCTTGAACTTCCATAATTCAACGTCCACAACATCATCACTACCAAAATAATTCTTAAGTTCACTTTTGCTTAGGACTATGCCCATCTCGTACTTCTTGCTTGTATCATTGCAGCGGCTCTCGAGAGCTTCATAGAACTCGTTATCGATTTGGTAGCAGTTGAGAACTGGAGTTTGACAGGTTTTTCCCCTTTCACTTCTCATGCCGTGATCCGTAGTTCCCCTAATTATCCAGTCAGGAATTTCTGAAAATAAGTTGAAATACGCATAACCACTTTCTGTATAATACTGTTTCTTGCTGTCTGTTTCGTAGAAATGGCAAAGCAAACCGCGGCGTTTACGATTGTGACCAGCCCAGCGCCTAAACCTTGTCAACTCTTTCATGCAGACCATCTGGTACTGCTTTTCTTAGGTGTCAACTAATATAATCTATGGAAACTGCGCGCGCGCAAGGCCAACTAGGCTCATCGGCGTCGTCATGCTCTTAGCCGCGGAGAAAAGCCAGTGGACAACCGACGGACTCAAAGCAGTGATCTCAAAATACGAAACCCTGCCAGGCTGCACACTCCAAAAGAACGAGGAAACCTCAGTCGTCACGCTCTGCGAACTCGAACACCTGTGCCCCATCCCTCATACTCTCTAGAGGTCCCGGACCATTGAGCTTGGTCTGGAACGCGAAAAAACTTGTCTGACCCTAACTTTCACCCACCCCTACCCCCTACCTTTTTTCTCCCGAGGACCCCAAAACTACTACGGAAAACGTTCCCAGACAGATGCCACGTGGCATAACCCAAAATCCCAACAGAGCCCCAGGGATGGTCTCGGTGCGAAAAGGGCCTCTGGGATGCTCGTAGTAATGAGCCTTCCTTAATGTACCGAGTATAGTCTCGGTTGCAATGTTAATCCTGAATCCTCTGCATGACTAAAAAAGAATTCTTTTTTTAGCGCAGAAACTCGTCTGACCCTACTCTCGCGGACCCCTACCCCCCTAGGTTTTTTGGAGGAATTGATTTAAAGAGACAATGGAATCAATGGGTATTAGCTACCGTCTTGGCACGACATAAACATGTGGAATGATGCGGTTCTTCGGCTTGTGATCTCTCCCCAAGTACTTCAAGGCTTCAGGTGCCCATGCTATTTCATTTTCATCGTCAACAAGCTTAGGAAGCAACTCGCGATGCTTCTCCAAGAAGACATTGGCGGCTTCAACTATGTCTGGTTCATTATCGTAATCGAAGTTTTCTCTCATCTTCTGCAGGCCCATGTCGCGGATGCGAGCGGCACAAACCAAAACCTCTCCCATTCTTTCTGCCGCATTCTCGATAATCGCTTGATTGGGCATTAACCAACCAGTCTTCTCATGCATCTTACGTGTAAGGGTTTCAGCTTCCCGCAGCGACAGATTTGTCCCGTTGGCAATCTCCGCAGGAGTTGGGTCGCGAAGTGCCACTTCTTTCCACACGTTCAGGCACTTCTTTGGTACAATGGAATACCACAAAACAAAGGATATTCTTCACGTTCAGCAAAGACTAGGTCATCGAAATGTCTTGAGCACTATGCTATACACTCAACTAGTGAACTTTGAAAGCGACGATTATCACGTCAAGACTGCTCAAAGTCTAAAAGAAGACGAGGAACTGATCACAGCAGGTTTTGAATACATCACTGAGCGAGACGGAGCCAAATTATGTCGTAAAAGGAAATAATCAAAACTTACATTGCTAGGGTCGAAACCTTCATAAATAGGGAATGTCGATAACACTCTGCTTTAAAGGGTGAGGCTCATGTCTAAACCATTCTACGTGAAGTTTGAGGTTTCGAAGGAACTCGCAGATGCGGCCTATGAAGCCCTGCAAATCGCCGCAAAGACAGGCGCGGTCAGGAAAGGCACGAACGAAACGACCAAGGCCATTGAAAGAGCAAGCGCAAAACTTGTGGTGATAGCTGAGGATGTTGAACCGCCTGAAGTTGTGGCGCATCTGCCGCTTCTATGCGACGAGAGAAAGATCCCGTACATATTCGTCCCAAACAAGGAGAAGATAGGCACCGCCATAGGCATTGACGTCCCTGCTGCTGCAGCCAGCATTGTCAAGGAAGGAGATGCTGCCGGCTTAATCAAAGAAATCGCCACGAGGCTTGAGCAGCTTAAGAGAGGATCAGGCTGATGAGCAAGCAGGAAGAAAAGCAGGCGGCCGGAGAAGGGCCCACGCCTGCAGAGGTAATTCAAGTCATTGCACGCACAGGTGTAACTGGCGAAATCGCCCAAGTTAGAGTGCGCATTCTGGAAGGAAAAGATAAGGGCCGAATCATAACGCGAAACGTCAAAGGACCTGTACGGGTTGATGACGTTCTAATGCTAAGGGAAACTGAGAGAGAAGCAAAGAAAATCAAAAGATAATGTGAAATCAAGCTCACAGCGAGGGAACACTTTTGCCTAGACCTAGGAAATGCTCGTTCTGCGGCAACGATTTTCCAGCAGGCACTGGCATGATGTATGTCAAGAATGACGGGTCAATTCTGTGGTTCTGTTCAAGCAAGTGCAGAAAGAGCTCGGTGAAGTTCGGCAGAGACGCACGCAAGCTCAAATGGACAGCCTATTTCGGCAAGGAAGAGAAAGGCCGAGCCTAAGCATCTGAGGCGAAGCACGCTCCTTTTTCGTGAAACAACACTGCGTAAGCAAAAGTTGAGTAGGATAGATTGTTAGCCTCACGCAGAGTGTTGTGCGCACGTTAGATCCTGTTGAAAGCACAAAGGGCAGAGTTTTCGAAAGAACGAATCATAGACATAGAAGACTGCAGAGAAAAAGCTTCGTTCTCACTTTGGTTTTATCATGAGTACTTTACGTGTATATGTATCGTTTTTGGATATATTCTGAAGTCTGAAAGAACTGATTTATTAAGATATGCGATAGAGTTCCTTCAGAGGGAGCGAAATGCAGTTGAGAAGCGAAAAGAAATCCAAGAAACTTGACCTGTTGGAACTTTCTGACGTGGAGAGGATCAAGTTGATTAGGGCAATCAAAGAAGGTCTACAGCAGAAAGTCGTGGAAGCGAAACTTTGGCAGTCGTTTGCTGAAACTGATAATTTGACCATAAATGACAAGACGGTTCACCGTGATGGGTTGCGGTTGAATAACATGTCCATAGGCGCCGTGTTAAAAGGCTCGTAGAAGCCCCTTTCCTCAATTTTACTGTTTGATCTTTTCCAGAAGAAGCATCTGCAACACAAAAGCATTGTGATAATCAATAGACTGCACGCGCGACACGGAAAAGTGGAGATTTAGACCAGTTGATAAGCTGCACATAGCAAGCCGAAGTATGTGGGCACTTCATAAGACAGCAATTGACCTTTCATTGAAACGCATTCGAGAATTCCCTGCAGTATTGCCATTTGCCATACGCTATCAGGCTTAGCATCTTCTATGAACTGTCGCGGCAGGCCAAGCAAAGGCCTCAAGTTGTTTTCCACAACTGCACGCTGAACTATCTCGTCGAAGGATTCGGAAGAAGGATGAAAGCCGTACGGTCCGTCAGGTTTGTGCGCATGACCTTGGTCGGCACTCGCTACAAAGGCGACTTTTCTTTTTGATGCTTCCGCCGTCTTGGCAATGGCTTGCCCAAACAATACCAGAGCTTGCAACGGAATCTCTCTTGAAGGCGTGACTATCACAATTTTAGGTTTACTTGCTTTTTGCCCAACGAAAAACCACAATGGTATTAGGGTGCCCCAGTCCATAGGCATGCATGAAGCCGGTCCTTCGCTTGTGCCATAATTCGCACCTACTACAGGAAGACCTAGTCCTTTCGCGTTGGCCAGGATTTCCTTTGCAAGTTGGCGGTCGCATTCACATTGGAGTCTGACTTGTTTGTTGTTCGCCTCCAACGTTCCCTCGGAAAACTCGGAGGTCACAACACCTATCGTGGCTTCCACGCGCAAATTGTGCGGAGTGGCTATTACAATCGTCTCAGGTTCTTGTTCGCTCATCAGTCGTGCAAGTTGTTCCATGCCCTTGCGCGTTTCGGCAAAAGCTTCAAACATGTCACCCGCCAATTCAGGTATTGTTTCAGCGCCGTGTGGCGCAATACAGGCAAAAACTACGCCCAATGTCTCCCCCTTCGGATTTATCAGAAGCCTATGGCCGATAAAGTTTGCCATGAATAATGATGATTTTTCTTTGAAACGCTTCTGATTCTGCCTGTTAGAGGATATTTCTATAAAATTCATATTGGCCTGAGACGAATTAGTAGTACGCGGAAAAAACAGGAGAGGGAGAGCTTTTTGAGTGCTTGGCATATTTGTTAAACAGCTGAATGCCCAAGGGTCTCTGCTCTCAACGATACTGATCGCTTCGATGCTTGCGACGTTTTCAAGTGTTGCGTCAAACGGAAAGGTCTTAAAGCTTGTTTTAAATGCCGAGAATTTCCATGTTTACTACTCGTGCAATTCTGTTATAACCCAATCCGGCTGCATCACCTGCCAGTAATAGAGAAGCTGTGAAGACACAAGGCAAAGGGCACACCGAAATGGTTGAAGGAACAAAAAGAGATATGGAAGAACGAGTGGTACCTTCGGAGGTGGCTTTGGTTCCAGAAAGAGTGCGAAAACAGGCTTAAGCAGTCTCGAGAAGAAGCAGAAATTATACGCCCTGAAAAGAAATGGATACATGTTCTTGGTAGCGGGGAGTAGATTTGAACTACTGATCTCTGGGTTATGAGCCCAGCGGGTTAATCCTGGCTACCCCACCCCGCTGCCTTTGTGTTTGACAAGGGACCTGTTGAATCCTTTTAGGAAATACAAGCCCATGATATATTAGGATTCTCATTGTAAAAACGTTTTAGTATCACACATGCGTTATCGACGTTGGTGCAAGCAAGATGGATAAACCGTATTTCCGCCAGACCTCCAAGCCAGCTCTTAAAAATCCGATGTTCGTTCAAGGCCTTCCAGGTTTCGGAAATGTTGGAAAAATCGCGGCTCATCTTTTGACAAAGTTCTGCAGCGCAAAACCTTTTGCAGAGTTGTATTCGCCTTCCTTTCCAGATTACGTTTCAGTCAATTCCAAAGGGATTTGTCATCTGCCAAGGTACGAGTTTTATTCTGCGCCGATGGAGAAAAACGATTTTATCATAATGACAGGGGACACCCAACCCTCTTTTGACGACGTTGTTGCCCACTATGAAGTGTGCAGTAAAACACTAGATCTTGTTGAGGAACAGCATTGCAGCTTCATCGTGACGATCGGTGGGGTTCCGATCACTGAGGAGAAGGCACAAGTTTACGTCGCTGCTACTTCGCCTCGACTTGCCTTAGAGTTCATGGAGAAGGGGGCAGTGATATACAGCAAGGGCAGGATTGTAGGGGCCACTGGCTTGATGTTGGGACTTGCGAAAGAACGCGGTTTAGAAGGCGTCTGCTTGCTCGGCGCGACAACTGGGTTCAAAGCAGACCGCGGAGCAGGTTTTTCAGTGTTCAAGTTCCTCATGAAAGCTTTAGGAAATGAGGTAAAGGAAGGGTTATAAGAGAAAACATCAATTTTAAGTCATCATTGAGAAGTGGGCTCATGAGTGAAGAAAAACAGAAAACTGAAGGCTCAAGTCGGTTAGATCTGAGCTCAAAATATTGGAAAGCATTTCTCGTAGTGTTAGCAGCCATCTTGACTTTCGGCGGGCCATACGCGGCGTACGTACTCGTAAATGTACTTGCGCTAAGTTACGCTGCCTCGGTAACTGCGGGGTTTGTTCTTTTTGCCGCTGGTCTAATACTCATTTGGTATTTGATTAGGAAAAAGGTCATTTCCTAAGCAAAAAGCGTTCTTTGCCTCAGATACCCTAGAGTACATCATCTTCTCAGACATTTAGGCTCGTCATCGGCAGTTTAGAAGTGCCTATCGAACGTTAAAAGTTGTTCGGTTATGGACAGAGTCCAGCAAAGCATATAAAATATGCCGAAAGATATAACAGTTATGCAAGAGGAAAAAGAGAAGAAACTCGAGGAAATGATGAAGAAGAGCAACCAATCAGCTAGAAGGACGACAATAATCTTAGAGAAAGAAGAAAGAGAATATGTCGACTCCCTAATCAAGGAAGGAAAAGAACCTGGAATAAAACCCCTCATCTCCAAAATGCTGGATGTCTACAGAAGCATGGGCATCTACGACTGGCGTTTCCCAGGAGAGTACTACTGCGGCATAAGCCGTGTAGCTTTCATCAACGTGGAACTGATCAGCATACTCATCCAGCACGCACCAAAGGAACAAGGGCGCGAGATTGGCGTGAAAATGGGCCAAGCTTTGAAAGTTTCTTTGGAAGCAACGCTCGGGATTCAAACGTCAAGCCGCGAAAAGTGGCAGGAAGTCTTCAAACGTCTGAGAGTGCAAGGTTTCGGCGACTTCTACCTGAAAGACAAGTACATACTCATAAAAACACCATTCATAAGTGAAACAGAAATCTTGGCTGGTCTCTTAGAAGGCTTACTCTGCATCGAGCTGGATGCGAAAACCTCCGTTTCACCGTTTGTCTTCGAAATCAAAGAAACACCGAAAGCAGCGGTAAACGAGTAAACCATATACCCGCAGAAAGACTTACACTGAGGCTGGGAAGGGAAGAGCGAATGTCACTGCATGAAGCCATGCTGTACGAAAAAGCTGGAGACAGTAAGGTTAAATGCAGTTTGTGCGCCAGAAGATGCCTCATAAACGACAGCGGAACGGGCTTCTGCCTTGTGAGAAAGAATGAAGGCGGCTCACTTTTTACGCTAAACTATTCGAAGGCAATATCTGCATGTATAGATCACATAGAGAAGAAACCGCTTTCCCAATTTAACCCTGGCTCTTTGGTAATGTCTATTGCCACGGTCGGCTGCAACTTTCGCTGCCAGTTCTGCGATAACTGGATGATAAGCCAAGAAAAAGAGATAGCAGGCCACCATTTTCCTCCAGAGGAAGTTGCAAAGGCCGCGCGGGACAACGGGTGTCAGGGAGTCAGCTACACCTACACGGAACCGACAATATTCTTTGAATACGCCTATGACACAGCCAAGCTTGCCAGACAAGTGGGATTCTTCAACACTTTCGTAACGAACGGCTACATGACGCCAGAGGCCGTGAAAACAATAGCGCCGTACTTGGATGCGGCCACGGTGGACTTCAAGGGCGGCGCAGACCCCGAATTCTACAAGGTTTTCTCTGCTGTTCCGTCGGTAGAGCCGATCTTTGAAGCGTTGAAGGAGATGAAGAGAAACGAAATTCACATAGAAGTCACCAACTTGGTTGTCCCAAAGACTGGAGACTCAATTGAGCGAATAAAGAGCCTCGCAACGTGGCTAAAGGACGCGCTGGGCAAGGACACGCCGTTTCACTTGCTACGCTTCCACCCAGATTACAAGTTAACCACGATTCCAGCCACTTCAATTGAAACTCTGGAGAAGGCGTACGTTGCAGCAAAAGATGCAGGTCTAAACTACGTGTATATTGGAAATGTGCCGGGACACTCATGCGAAAACACCTACTGTCCCAACTGCAATGAACTGGTCATCAAGCGTTATGGCTTTGAAATCACAAAATGGAATCTGACAAAGGATTCTCGCTGCCCCGTCTGCGGACACGACGTGCCCATTAAAGGTAAACTGCACGCGAGCGGATACGGCTACCCTTACGCGTTGTTCTAAGCTGAAAATCTCATCACATAAATTAGTGTCTATACTAGTTTGTTATTGAGCTGAACATGTGGAGAATTCTGAGACCCGACGCCGCTGCTGCGCTGAAAGATAAGAAGGCACGGACAAGCTTAGCCAGATATTTCGACACCATGCAAGATGAGAAACCCGCGAAGTTCATGATAGCCAAAAAGCTTCCTGCACGATTCAGCGAAAAAGATTCGATAGAACAGCTCTGGCAGAAACATGAAAACTTGACTGATCACTTTCACGAAGCCGAAAACAAGATTGACACAGGCGAAGAAAGCTTGAAACAAATGCCCTTCCCTGACAAGTCTTACTTGGACTTGAAAGCTGAAATTGCAGAAAGAATCCTTCAAAAATGCCATTTTTGTGCGCGCAGATGCGGAGCCAACAGAGCCAAAGGCAAGATGGGCTACTGCAAGTGCGGTTCAGAAATGGAGGTTTCAAGCATTTTCGAGCACATGGGCGAGGAGCCCGAACTTGTGCCGTCTGGAACCATTTTCACGATGGGCTGTACGATGTGTTGCAGGCACTGTCAGAACTGGACGATCTCTCAATGGATTGAGAAGGGAGAAGTGTACAAGCCAGAAGAGCTGGCAAGAGAAGTGGAAAATCTGAGGCGAAACGGTTGCAGAAACGCCAACCTCGTTGGAGGTGAGCCAACGCCGTGGCTACCGCAGTGGCTTGAAACCTTCAAACATGTAAATGTAAACGTCCCCGTCGTCTGGAACTCAAACAGCTACTACAGCCCCGAGACTGCTCAGCTTCTGGCAGGGTTTGCTGACGTTTACTTGCTGGACTTCAAGTACGGGCCAGCTGACTGTGCTGAAAGGATTTCTGATGCTCCAGAATACTGGTCGGCCTGTACGCGCAGTCATCTGTTGGCCAAGAAATATGGCGAACTCATAATACGGGTATTAGTCTTGCCGAACCATCTAGAATGTTGCACAAGGCCAATCATGAAATGGATAGCTGAAAATCTCGGCGCAGAAACCAGAGTCAATATCATGTTCCAGTACAGTCCACAGTGGCGTGCATGTGAAATCCCAGAACTGCACCGAAGACTTGGCAATGAGGAAATGGCAATGGCACTTCAGTTGGCGAAAGAAACAGGTCTGACAAATTTCATCACGTAAACTGCCATGCAGCCTTGTCCAAGAACTGAGCGAAACCTATTTCTCAAAGCATATTCACTCATTGAAACGAAACGAGTGACCGATATGCCATATTGCCCAGAATGCGGCGGCGAAATGCAATATATGATAGGGACCAAACACTACGTCTGCAAAAGCTGCGGATTGTCTGTGACGCAACAGGAACTGATGGAGCTGAGAGAGAAGCTGAGACCGAACGAAGAAACCGTGGAAGAAGAGCGAGAAAGAAAAAAGAAAGAATACTTGAAATGGTATCTCAGCAAGAAAAAATAGCACAGGAGCTTCAGCTTTTCAGACGGTAGACCAGCAAACAGCATAAAAGGTTGAAACAGCCTTACCTTTTTACACTTGGTCGAGGATGATTTAGTTGGGCAAGCAGATAGAAATAATCTGCGTTGGAAACGAGCTTTTGATCGGCAAGATACTGAACACGAACGCCCACTGGCTTGCCAAACGAACCACATCATTGGGAATGACCGTTAGACGGGTGACGGTTGTAAGCGACGACATCGCAGAAATCGCAACTGCGGTTCGCGAGTCGCTCAAGCGAAAACCCAAGCTCATAATAACCACTGGCGGATTAGGCCCAACCTTCGATGACAAGACCCTAGAAGGAATAGCCAAAGCCCTAAAACGCAAACTGGAAGTCAATGAGAAGGCTTTGGGAATGGTCAGGGAAAAATATGAAGCCTACGTCAAACAGCGGAAAATCGAAAGAGTCGAGCTGACACCTCCCCGAGTCAAGATGGCGAAGCTTCCAGAAAGATCGAAACCGCTGCCCAACCCTGTTGGCACTGCCCCAGGCGTGGAGACGAAGGTCAGCGGGACAGTGTTGATAGCCTTGCCGGGTGTCCCTTCTGAGATGGAGGCCATTTTCGAAGAATCTATAGCGCCTCTAATTAGGAAAGAGGCAGGAGTGACTGTGTTTTTCGAGAGGAGCATATTCGCCGACGGTATTATGGAGTCAGTGTTGGCTCCCTTGATTGACGAGGTGATGCATGGCAAATCATACGTCTACATAAAATCGCATCCGAAGGGTCAGGAGAAGAAACCGCATTTGGAAGTGCATTTTTCAACAACGGCAAACAGTCATGAAACCGCCAGGAAATGTGTCGATGGTGCAGTGACTCAGCTCTCGCAATTGATCGAGGAAAATGGTGGGACAATCAGACGCCAAAGTGAGAAGCATGAACACTAGGTTTTATCTAACCGGGTCTCCACGTTTCGCCGAGGTCACAAAAATGCAGATGACAAGAAATTGGACAGGTGTTGGAGATTAAGTGGCTTTTCAAGCCATTTTTTCACTATTGATTGCTTCTTCATAAGTGCCATTAATCCAGCAAACAACAACACCTTCCTATGAGAAGCAGACTGACTCTTCCAAAGGCGTTCACAGCGACAATCGTCTTGGCCATGCTTGTTTGCATGCTTCCTCATGTCGTATCAGACAATGGCTACTCTTATCAACTGGTTGATCATTTGGGCGGGTCCACATATTACGGGTTGAACGTTGCTGTTTCTCAGTCGCTTTACGATTATTACTTTGAGAAGAGCCACAGGGTAAATTCAAACAATGACTTCGCCAAGTTCGTCACACCATACGCCCTTCATCCGATTTCTGACTGCCTCGGGCAGATTTACGAGGACGATGAGGATTTCGCTAATGGCGCGTTGATGATTGTGCACCAAATACCCTATGAGGCAAGCGCGCAGCCGAAATATCCTGTTGAGACGATTGTGGGAAACAAGGGTGACTGTGACCTCTTTTCTTATATTGCGGCCTCAATCGTAAAAGCACATGGAATGGATGTTGTTCTTCTGTATTATGAAAGTGATACGCACATGAACGTCGGCGTCAGTCTTTCGCATGCGCCTAGCAACGCACGTCAGCAAGCCCACTACGTCACTTACAGCAATGTCAGATATTACATCGCTGAGTGCACAGGAGGAAATTGGCAAGACGGATGGAGAGTAGGGGAATGCCCCGACAGCTTACAGACGGCACCCGTGCAAGTGATTGCCTTTGAGGACTCAGAACAGTCTGCTCCAGGCCAGGTCTCTGCAAGCTATCAAACTCTAGCATCTTCTGCAATGTCTGTTGCCGTGGGACCGACTTTTCTTATTCAAGGCGCGACAGCAACACTGTCAGGACAGCTTTCACCAGCGTTGGCGAACAAGACGGTCACAGTTTACATCAAAATAAACAGTTTGCCGTGGGCTGTTCTAGACACATTTGCAACCGATTCTAACGGACGCTTTGCATATGCGTGGAACATTGAAGATTCGGGCATATGCTACGTTCGTGCAAGCTGGTCTGGAGACGGTGATTATTCCGGAGCTGACAGCCGAATTGAGACTGTGACCGTGTTGTCTGTATTCTTTATCATATTGTTGGGAATCACAGTGATCTTGGCTTGTTTGGGAATTGTTGTGCTTATAGTGTCGAGGCGGACTCGACAAGAGACTTTGGAACCACAACCGCCAGAAATCCCAAGTTGATAGAAAAAGCTTTTACTTACAGCCGAAAGTCTGATACTTGAAAAACTGTTCCGCACCAAGACAGAGATGATTATGGAATGCTCGTAGTTTTCATAATTGGAACGGCCGGGTCCGGAAAATCTCAGCTGACAGCAGCTTACGGTCAATTGTTGGGAATGTCCAAGCAGAATGTGGGGGTCGTGAACTTGGATCCCGGTGCGTCGAAACTTCCGTACTCGCCTGATGTCGACGTTCGAGATTACGTGGACGTTGGAACGGTCATGGAAGATTACGGCTTGGGTCCAAATGGCGCGCTGGTAATGGCTTCAGATTTGATAGCTGATCAGATTGAGAAAATCTCGCATGAAATTGAAGAGTTGAATTCTGACATTTGCTTAGTGGATACTTCTGGACAGATGGAACTGTTTGCTTTCAGAGCCAGCGGACCTTACATCGCCAATGAACTCACTAAGGAGCCCAAGGCCATGGTCTACCTATTTGATTCTGTCTTCTCAGTTAACCCTGTCAACTATGTATCAAACCTTTTTCTCTCAGCCGCAGTCTACAACCGCTTCTCGATGCCTCAAGTGCATCTGCTGTCAAAGTGCGACTTACTTCCAAAAGAGGAAGTCAACAGAATCGCAGATTGGTCGGCCAACACAAGAATGTTGGAGGATTCCATTGACCAGAAACTCGAGGGAACAAAGCGTCTGTTAAGCAGAAACATGGTGCACGCGATATACAAGTTAGGCTTACGATTCATGCTAATTCCGGTTTCAGCGAAGACAAATGAAGGCATGGTCAATTTCAACGCATTTTTGGAACGAATTCTGGCTCAAGGAGAAAAATTCACTTACTAATGCAGAATGTTCAGCACTTGTTAAGAAGTGCCCAAGCAGCGGCTAGTGCGCCGCGCTCGGCCTTTCTTGGGCTGTCGGAGCCGCCTATGACTATGACGTCATTCTCTCTTGGGCGCAGGAGACTGATTAGCTGGTTTGCGGCGTTTGGAAAATCCTTAGCAACATCCTCGCTCACAGAAGGAATGACTAACCGCCCTTTCTTCACCCTTATCGTGGTGGCACTTCTTGCGCCTGCCATCACGGCTGCATCACGTTGCTCCATGCCCGACCCGACTGCTTCACCGCAATTCCTGACCAGAACTGCAAAGTTGAAGTTTGCCAAAGCCAGCTCGTTTTGGCCAATCTGGACCTTTCTGAGGACAGAGGCGTACTCTTTCCAAAGCCTTAAGCCACTGTCAGTGAGAGAGCAACCTGTCTTTGAAGTCTCAACCACTCCAGCATCTCTCAGACGGCCTAAGATTGTACGTATTGCGCCTTCTCCTACTCCGAGGCTTTCAGCGAGTTTGTTGCGACCAATCTCCTTCTCAGCTATGAGTTCCATTGCGAGCAGCAAATGCAGTATGGTGAATGACGGGCTTGGACCTGGTGCCTTTTCGCTTGTGACTTTTTCTAGAATTTGCTTGAATGCGAAAGGCATGAGTCTCCACAATTATACTGTGAGCTATCCGCTATTAAATTGTCTGCAGCTTGGAAAATGTTGATTTTTGAAGCAAGATTGGAATCAGCGCTTCATGACGTAGTATTCTCTCACTATGCCAGCTGTCAGTGCGACCAAGCCGACGGCTAGCAAGTAAATTAGCGGATAGATGAATACTGAAAGCATAGCCTCATAAGTGACCCTCGATGGCAACTGTGGAGTGAAGAACACTGCAATCCACATTATGACGAAGGTTGCGATACACCCAATTCCAAGGCCGACTGAGAGCCCATGGACAAAGTTGCTTCTGTCAACTCCATGATTGTTTGCCGCCGCGCCTTCCGGTTTCTCTTGCTCTTGCTTATGCACAGTCGATTCTACCAAACCCACTAGCTCTTCGCGTTCAGTCTGTGCCTCTTGCTGCGGACTTTGCGCAGATGCCTCTACTTCTTGCTCCGTGGTTTCGGGCGCTTCCTGTTCGGCTTCCATGAAGTTCACCTTTCGCTTTTTTGTTGTGAAAGGAATTAATAAAACTATTCAATTCAAGATTCTAATTTAGAATAAGAATTCAGAATACGAAATTGAATGAAACAGGACCCGACTATTTTGATGCAAGTTTGGCCGACAGTTGTTCTATGGCGTTTTTGAGCTTGTTCCACTCTTCCAAATTCCTCACGTTGAACTTGTGTTTCCTTTTCCACGCGTCGCCTTTTTTCTGCCAAAGGTACAGGCCGATGGATCGTTTTCCGCATGATTCGAAGACGACTATTGCTTCCCACCATTTTTGGCTTTTGAAAATTGTGACTGAATCAACAACCGTGTAGAATTCGGATATGGGCAATTTCTCCTCGATTTTTTCAGTCATAGTCTCCGATCCTTCGCACTTAGAGTCTGACACTTAGCCATTTAAGCATTTCAATCCCGCAACGACACATTCATAGCAAGCTTCTCAAGTCTTGCAAGTCTCGTTCCTACGGACACCACCATCAAGTGCATCGGTCATTGTTGTGAAAAGACAAAGAACGAAAGCTATTGATCTATTCGTATCCTACTGATTTGGTCTTTCTGGATGCTATGCAGAGTGGAATCAGCAACAATGATGCTGCTCCTAGGAGCATGAAGTAACCTGGATGGTTCGTTTCTGAAATGAAAAAGTAGGTGGGTGTAAGGTTCATGATTCTTCCAATCATCAGCCCAACTTTGATCATGGCCACTCATCGTGGAGAGCCCGTTGGTTTCATCATCGCAGAAAAAGGAAACTATGCTTCCCTGGGCGACTTCACCATAGTTGTCAGTCCAGCCCATCGAAACAAATGCGTTGGTTCTGCCCTGCCCCAAGCCGCTCTCAACTTTTTCGTCAACATGGGTGTGAGGAGAGTCATTACTGATTATCTGATGGTCATCGTTCCCGCACATAATCTATATAGAAAACTTGTCTCAGACAGAAAAGAACCTACGACTTTTTCATGTTGCAGAATAAGAAAATGAGAGA
>JALHSY010000138.1 GCA_022865455.1 Candidatus Bathyarchaeota archaeon | reverse complement strand
TGATGACATTATTGACAAACAAGAAACAAAAGCAGGCAAGCCTACTCTCTATGGCAAATATGGACAAGACATGGCAATACTTGCTGGAGACGTTCTTTTCTACGAGGGTTTGACACATTTGAATGAGGCTATCTTGCATTTTTGTATCGAAGAAAGACAAGAGATAGCCGACATGGTGAAAGAAGCCTTGTTTGAAGTTGGAACAGGCGTCGCAAGTGAAGTTAACCTTAGAGGTAACTTCAATTTAGTGCCAGAAGACTTAATGGAGATAGTCAAGCAAAAATCGGGATGTTCGGAAATGCATGCTAGAATAGGCGCAATTGTTGGCGGGGGCAGCAAAGCAGAAGAGGACGCGCTAGGAATTTTCGGAAGACTTTTAGGTGTGCTCACAATGATACGCGATGAATTCATAGACATTTATGAACCTGAAGAACTACAGAACAGGAAAGAAAAGGAATGCCTCCCATTACCTTTGCTCTTTGCTTTCAAAGACATCAACGTCAAAAATGAAGTTCTACCAATACTTAAGAAAAGGAAATTATCGGACAGCGACTCGCGAGAAATAGTGAATATTATTTCACGAAGTGAAGGAATAAGAGAACTGAAGAAGCATATGGACGAATTGAAGAAGACAGCTCTTTCAAGTTTAAAGATTCTTAAAGAGAAGAAAACAGCACAATCATTAAGCAGCTTGCTAGATCCAATTTACGAAGACATAAAAATAAGGTAGTATAGAAGCTATCTACCCCAAGCCCAATATCTAACGGGTTTTCGCGTTACTTTCTTCACATCTCTCACCTGTATATGTGTTCTACAGTAACACCTTAAAAGCTTTACTGTTCTACACGACAACAGCAGAAGACGAATTTGTCGAAGGTTTTATCCGTAATAGTAACATACAAGCGTATACGATGCCAACGACTACGTTAAATCGAGTCTTTCGATCAAATCTAGGGCTAGGCGGGAAGAACATTCTCTCCCTAATAATTCTTGTCTCTGGTGGGCTAATCTGGTTTTTCATATCATCCACCGTGTTAGGAAGAATCGCATCAAGTTCAAGTTATTATGAAAACCTTTCAATTCTAATCATCATCGCTGTTGCTACTGCAACAGCTGCCCTAATAGGAGCCTTCTTTCCCAGAGGATCGGCAAACCTTCGCTTCTTAAAGATTTGGATGGCCTCTGGTGCAGTGGCTTCCATCATACCTCTAGCGATCGACATGGGAAACTTTTTTGGGGTTGCTATTGTGGCTTTTCTGTGGGGCGCCACTCTAGGTTTTGGTATGCCAGCCAGCATGGAATATCTGACTGAAAGCACAGCTGTAGAGAATAGAGGGCGTGTGAGCGCTATTGTATTCTTTGCTACTTTTGTTGGCATTTTCATTTCAGCCATGATTCTTGAACCCTTAGACTACCAAACGCAACTTGGCACTTTAGGAGCGTTGAGGTTAGTTGGGTTGGTTGTATTCATTCTACTTGACCCAGCCAAAATCTCTGTTGTGAAAAAAGCGTCCTCCTACTTGACCATAATTCGAAAGCGTTCTTTCTTCTTGTATTTTTCTGCATGGATCATGTTTTCTCTCGTAAATTATGTGAGCGTTCCAATTCTCAACAGTCATTTTGGAGAGAGTTTTGCTAATGCGTCTGCCACGATCGAAGCCGTCATTACTGCTGTTTTTGCCCTAGTGGGCGGTGTCCTATGTGATACTGTCGGTCGAAAAGTAGTGGTTATTTCTGGTTTTATAATGCTGGGCTTGGGTTATGCCGTGTTGGGCATTTTTCCATCGTCATTTATGGGCTGGATTTTCTACACCGCAGCAGATGGCATTGCTCTGGGTATGCTAGGAGTGGTGTTCTTCATGACACTATGGGGAGATTTAGCCCATGAAGACTCGAGCAAAAAATACTATGCTCTTGGTAGTCTCCCTCTCCTTTTTTCCAATCTCTTACAAAAAATCGTGGCTCCAGACCTTGCCGCTTTAGTTTCTGTCACAGCCGTTTTTTCTTTGGCAAGTTCCTTCCTGTTCTTGGCAATTTTGCCTCTGCTGTACGCGCCAGAAACCTTGCCTGAAAAGAAAATCAAGGAAAGAGAGCTTAAAGAATATCTCAAAAAGGCAAGGGAGATGAAGGGAAAACGCGGTTAAGAATCCCCCCGCTTTTCGTAACGCACACTTGCATGGGTGGGAGGGGATCTACAGAGATAGTATATGTACTAAGGCCTGATCAGTGCGCGAACGAGGAACAAGCATCACGCCAACAGCGTACGCAAAATCTAGCTCACGAATTTCCACTTCAGCCACAAACTGAGGATCTCTCCCGCATAACCCCTTTTTTCTGTTTTCAAGCCGATACTACAAGCATTCCAGAGGCCCTTTTAGCACCGAGACCATCCTAGGCCGCATGAAACAAAAAATAGGGGGGTACCGTTTTTGTGAGAGCTTTCAGCTCACAAACGTAACATTTTGGGACTTTACCCGGGTGAAGCTGATGTCTTGCAAGGAGTGTTCTGTAGAGGAGTACATTGCAACTTGGCTTAGAAGTAGTAGGCCTTGA